>DASQRJ010000157.1:0-9213 GCA_035642955.1 Acidobacteriaceae bacterium | reverse complement strand
CGCTTCGAGGGGCTGCTCAATCAGGCGATCCTTGCTCCAGTCACGCGGGCGCTCTACGGCAAGCGCGTGCGCCATCCCTTGGCGCAGGACTTTGCCGTTTCTGCGGGATTTTTGCCGGGGTTGCGGGAGGCCATCAGCACGCCGGCTGCCGGACAGGGGCTGCTGTGGCCGGCAACGGAAGCGGTATTGCGGGAGAAGAAGGTTTGCCAGGCGTATCTGCCGGCGCACCACGAGTATGCGGCTACGGGCATGGACCTGCCCACACTCCTGCAGCAGATCGTTGGCCCATTGTTTGCGGATATGGATCGTCATGCGAGTCTGTGGCAGCGCATACGCGGTTCACAAGCCACTATGGAGAGCGGTGGAGAGCCCCCGCTGGCCGAGGCCAGTTCGGAGACATCGCCCGATCCGCGGCGGATGGTCGAAGCATTTCAACTTGGTCAGCGCAACCTGCAGGAGCTGTGGTCTCTGGTATTGCCTCCGGTGACGCTGCTGGAATTGAAGAAGCTGAGCCACCAGCCGCTGGAGAGCTTCCGTATGGCGGATGCGCTGTGGGCGCGTGTGGTCTACGACTTTGCGCTCGCCTATCGCCTGCGCACGTTGAGCCGCGGACACCTGCTGGGCGCCATGGCGCCGCTCTATCTGGGCTGGGTCGGCTCGCGCGTGCTGGAGGTGGAGAGTGCGGCGTCCACCGCCGCACGCCAGGAACAGCTGGAACGCGTCTTTGAACAGAACAAACCGTACCTGGTGCAGCGCTGGCGCTGGCCGGATCGCTTCAACCCCTGATTTGCGGTCCCTGGGAGAGTACGGGGTAGGGAAGTGGGAGGAACGTTCGATGTGGAACCAAGTCGGCGGTACGCTTAGCAATTCGATGGCGCAGGCGATGGGTCGCTTCGCCTCGTTGTTGCCGGGCATCCTTGCTTTTTTGCTGGCGGTGGTGCTGTTCTCGCTGATCGGTTGGCTGCTCGCCTGGATCGTGCGCCGCATTCTGATCTCGCTCCAATTCGATGAGAAGCTGGGTCGCGGCACGGAGGCGGTGACGGAATGGTCGCCGCGCCAGACCCCCTCCAGCCTCGCGGCGCGGTTGGTCTTCTGGGCCTTCGTGGCCATTGGCATCGCGGTTGGCGCGGATGCATTCAATGCTTCCTCGCAGTCCACCATTGCTGCCGGGCTGCTCGCCTATATACCCCGGCTGATCGGCGCTGCCATCATCCTGCTGGTGGGCAATATCGTGGCCCGGTTCCTGTCGCGCAGTGTACTGATCGGCGCAGTGAACATGAACCTGCAGTATGCGCGATTGCTCAGTCTGGGCGTGAAGTGGCTGGTGCTGGTGATGACCGCTGCCATGACGCTCGATCATCTTCAGGTTGGAGCAAAGATTGTCGACATCGCCTTCTCCATCCTCTTCGGCGGCATCGTGCTGTCGCTGGCGCTTTCCGTCGGTCTCGGGTCGCGCGAACTGGTGAGCCGCTCCATCGAGCGCGAAAGCTCACGCGCGGCGGCCTCGCCGGGGCAGGAAGAGGAGCCATTGCGTCACTTCTGAGTGAAGCGCCGCGAACGGCACCTCAACCATGGCCGAGAACCGGATGAGGCTCGTACGGCTCTTCGAGTGAGCAGATCTCATCCGCTGTGAGCTTCACTTCCAACGCTTGAAGCGCATCGTCCAGGTGCTGGAGCTTGCTGGCGCCGACGATCGGTGCGCTCACTCCCGGCTGAGCCAGTACCCAGGCAAGCGCGACCTGCGCATTGTTCACGCCGCGCTCTCTTGCGATCTCCGTCACCCGATCGACGACATCGTAGTCTGAATCTTTGTAATAGAGCCCTTGCGCGTATTCGTCGGTCTTCGCGCGCAACGTATCTCCCGCCCCGGCGCCCCGCTTGCGGCTGCCGGTCAGGAAGCCGCGGGCGAGCGGGCTCCACGGGATCAGTCCAACCTTCTCCGCGCGGCACAGCGGGATCATCTCGCGCTCTTCCTCGCGGTACACCAGGTTGTAGTGGTTCTGCATGGTGGCAAAGCGGGCAAGGCCATTCTGGCGCGAGAACTCGAGCATCTTGAGAAACTGCCATGCGTACATCGAGGAAGCGCCGATGTAGAGCGCCTTGCCGGCGCGGACCACGGCGTCCAGCGCTTCCAGCGTTTCTTCGATCGGCGTCTCGGGGTCGAAGCGATGGATTTGGTAGAGATCGACGTAATCGGTGCCAAGCCGGCGCAGGCTGGCGTCGATCGAATGCAGGATATGTTTGCGCGAGAGCCCACGATCGTTCGGGTCGTCGCTCATTTTGTTGAAGACCTTGGTAGCGATGACCAGTTTGTCCCGCCCGGGGCCATATTCCTTCAAAGCCTTACCCGTGATCTCTTCGCTGCGGCCCACCGAGTACATATCGGCGGTGTCGAAGAAGTTGATGCCCGCCTCGAGCGCGCGGCGGAAGAAGGGAAGTGACTCCTGCTCCTCCAGCACCCATTGCCGCCACTGCTTCGAACCGTAGGTCATCGCTCCCAGGCAGATTCGGGAAACCTTCACTCCAGTGGAACCGAGATTCACGTAGTTCATAGATACTCCTGACAGGTTTGATTGCGCAGGCTGCTTCGGCGATTCGGCCGTGGCTGAGACAGGATGCGCCTTGGGGGTGCATCCTATATCCATAACGATACTGTACGGAGGGTGAGGACATGCAGAATCCGAATCAGCTGGAGCGGCTGGTCTGGAGTGGGGACCAGACGGGCAATCGCGGCGATTATCAATTCGTCTCAGCGCCGCGGCCGCTCGGCGTCCATCCGGCAGAGATCACAGTGGATGGGGCAGCGGTACCGGCCGAGGCCGGCGAATGGCTCATCGATTCGATTCTGCGCATAAGGGAACTGGCGCATGTCTGCTACCACCCGCAGATGGGGCCGATTCAGAGCTGCGACACCTGCATGGTGGAGGTGGACGGCAAACTGGTACGCGCCTGCGGGACCAAAGTGGTTGGCGGTGAGACCGTAGTGACCGAGAGCGCGCGTGCGCAGGCCGCACAGAAGGAGGCGTTTGACCGGATACTTGGCAACCACATGCTCTACTGCACCGTCTGCGATAACAACAACGGCAACTGTGAGGTACACAACGCGACTGGGCTGCTGAAGGTGGAGCACCAGGAGCATCCGTACAAACCGAAACCCTACCCCAGCGATTTTACGAATCCGTTTTACCGTTATGACCCGGACCAATGCATTCTATGCGGGCGGTGCGTCGAGGCATGCCAGACGGTGCAGGTGAATGAGACGCTCTCCATCGATTGGGAGTCGGCCCATCCGAGAGTCTTGTGGGACGGCGGCCATCAGATTGGCGGGTCAAGCTGCGTAAGCTGCGGCCATTGCGTCACCGTGTGCCCCTGCAATGCGCTGATGGAGCGCTCGATGCTGGGCGAGGCCGGCTACATGACGAAGTGGCCGAAACAGGCGCTCGCCAAGATGATCGACCTGGTGAAGGATGTCGAGCCGGAGATGGGGTACGGCCCGATCATGCAGGTGTCCGAGACCGAGGCCGCGATGCGTCTCGCGGATCGCATCAAGAAAACAAAGACCGTCTGCACCTACTGCGGTGTCGGCTGCACCTTTGAGATGTGGACGAAAGAGCGGCACATCCTGAAGGTGGAACCGACGCATGGGCCGGCGAACGGCATCTCCACCTGCGTGAAGGGCAAGTTCGGCTGGGACTATGTGAATCATCCTGACCGGCTGAAGAAGCCGCTGATTCGCGAGGGCGAGGATTTTCGCGAGGCGAGCTGGGATGAAGCGATGAGCCTGGTGGCGCGGCGGCTGGGCGAGATTAAGGCCAAGAACGGCCCGGACTCCATCGGCGTGATTGCCTCATCGAAGTGCACCAATGAAGACGGCTTCCTGATGCAGAAGTTCGCCCGCACCGTTATCGGTACGAACAATACTGACAACTGCTCGCGCTATTGCCAATCACCAGCAACGATGGGACTGTGGCGCACCGTCGGCTACGGCGGCGACTCCGGTTCGATTGCCGATATTGAGAAGGCGGAACTGGTCATCATCATCGGCAGCAATACGTCAGAGGCGCACCCCGTACTGGCCACACGCGTGAAGCGTGCGCACAAGCTGCGTGGCCAGCGGCTGATTGTGAGCGACCTGCGTGAGCACGAGATGGCGCGCCGCGCCGATATCTACATTCATCCCGCGCCTTCCACGGATCTCATCTGGCTCTCCGCGGTCAGCCGGTATCTTCTCGACAATGGGCTCGCGCAGACAGAGTTTCTGAGCAAGTGGGTCAACGATCTGGATAAATATCGGGCGAGCCTCGAACCATTCACCATGGAATTTGCCGCCGAACGCACCGGTGTCCCGGTCGAGACGCTGATCACCATTGCCCATGAGATCGCAAAATCGAAGGCGACCTGCATCCTGTGGGCGATGGGCATCACACAGCACTGCGCCGGCTCGGATACCTCGACGGCTATCTCAAATCTGCTGCTGGTGAGTGGTAACTACATGCGGCCGGGCACCGGGGCGTATCCGCTGCGCGGTCACAACAATGTGCAGGGCACCAGCGACATGGGCGCAATGCCGCCGTACCTGGCGGGCTATGACAAGGTGAACGACGATCCGACGCGCGAGCGCTATGAGAAGGCATGGGGCGTCAAGTTATCCACGTCGAAAGGCCTCGACAATCACGAGATGGTGGATGCCGTCTACGAGGGCAAGCTGAAGGCGATGTATCTTGCCGGCGAAGACATGGTGAGCGCGGACGCCGACGCGAACCGCGTGGCCGGCGCATTTGAGCGGCTCGAGTTCTTCGTCGTGCAGGACATCTTCTTTTCCGAGACCTGCCGTTATGCCGATGTTGTCTTTCCCGCGGCGCCATCGCTTGAAAAGGATGGGACCTTCAACAGCACGGAGCGTCGTGTGCAGCGGCTCTACAAGGTCTTCGACCCGCTGGGTGAGAGCAAGGCGGACTGGCAGATCACCATGGATCTGGCGAACCGCATGGGCGCAGGTTGGACCTATACGCACCCGGCCGACATCATGGCGGAGGTGGCATCCCTCTCAGAGATGTTTGCGGGCGTCACTTATGACCGGCTCGCCGGCTTTCAATCGCTGCAATGGCCGGTGGCTGCGGATGGAACGGATCAGCCGCTCCTCTACACCAAGCACTTCCACTTTCCGGATGGCAAGGCGCGGTTATATCCGCTGGAGTGGAACGAACCTTGCGAAAAACAGGATGAGGACTACGACATTCACCTGAACAATGGCCGGCTGATGGAACACTTCCACGAAGGCAACATGACGTACCGGGTAAAGGGAATAAAGGAAGAAACGCCGGAGCGCTTCCTGGAAGTCTCACCGGAGCTGGCGAAGGAGCGCGGCATCCAAAGCGGAAGCTGGATCGACGTCACGTCACGCACAGGCACCATTCGCGTGAAGGCGCTGGTGACGGATCGCGTGCGTGGCAAGCAGGTGTATCTGCCGCTCACCTCCTCCGAGGGCCCGGTGAATGTGCTGACCGGCAGCATGGTAGACAAGGACGTACACACGCCTGCCTATAAGGAAACTGCGGTGAGGCTCAAGGTATTGGATTTCGCGCCGGGCGAGAATCCGCTTCGCCCCCTGAACTTCCGCTACTCCGGCAAACCCACGCCGCAGCGCGGCGTCGAAGTGGAGCGCAAGTGGAAGCGCGCGGATTATCGCATGCCGGGCGAAGGCCCGGTCCTGGTCCAGATCGGCAACGGCAACAACGGTCACGCACACTAGGAGATAACCATGGCCAAGCCTGTCGCATATCGCGTCTTCACCCCGCCCGACACACGCGAGGAGCTGAAGCGCAAGATCGACGCGGCGCCTGCGGAACATGCCGACGCCATCTTGAGCGCCTATCGGCTGCTGGAACAGGCGCACGAGAGCGGGACGCTGGAACTGCTGCGCGGCGCGCTGGCGGCGCAGGATTCGATCATCAATCATGTAGTGGGGCTGGTGAGCGAGCCGGAGATGGTGAATGGTCTGCGCAACCTGATTGTTCTCGGCAAGGTGCTGGGTAACGTCAATCAGGCGACGATGGAGACTGCAATCGGCGGCGATGACAAGGTGAAGAGAAGGAACGCGCCGCCGTCGCTCTTCACGCTGGTGAGCCGGATGAATACTCCGGATGCGCGACGCGGCATCGAGGTGGCGACGGGCCTCCTGGCAGCGCTGGGCGCGGCCGCCCAGCCGCAGAAGAAATAATCAGGCGATGCTGACTTCCGTATATGTGCCCATCACGTCGCGCAGGGCAGCGCATATCTCGCCGACGGTTGCATACGCGCGCACGCAATCAAGAATGTAGGGCATCGTGTTTGCGGGCGAAAGCTGTCCAGGCTGCATGGCAGGCTCCTCCGCTGCCGCGGCTCGCAGCGCCTGCAACGTGCGGTCCACCGCTTCCTGCGACCGTTGCGCGCGCAGGCGCTTCAGCTTGGCCGTCTGCTGCTCCCGTGCCTCCTCGCCGATGTACAGAATCTCCTGCGGCGTCTCTTCGACGAAGTAATCATTCACGCCGACGATGATCTTCTCTTTCTTCTCGACAGCGCGCTGGTAGACATAGCTGGCCTCGGCAATTTCCTTTTGCGGAAAGCCGTGCTCAATCGCCTTCACCATGCCACCCATCGCGTCCAGCTTGCGGAAGTACTCGAAGGCGCCTTCTTCCATGTCCTTTGTCAGCCGTTCGACGAAATAGGAGCCGCCCAGCGGGTCCGCGGTGTTGGCCACGCCGGATTCATAAGCGAGGATCTGCTGGGTGCGCAGCGCGATGCGCGCGGCGTCCTCGGTAGGCAGAGCCAGGGCTTCATCGAATCCATCTGTATGCAGAGACTGCGTTCCCCCGAGCACCGCCGCCAGCGCCTGGATGGCCACGCGCGCAATGTTGTTCTTCGGCTGCTGCGCGGTGAGAGAGACACCGGCGGTCTGGGTATGGAAGCGCATCCAGGTGGAGCGAGCGCTTTGCGCGCCGAAGCGCTCGGTCATGGTGCGATACCAGATGCTGCGTGCCGCACGATACTTCGCGATCTCTTCGAAGAAGTCGTTGTGCGCGTTGAAGAAAAACGAGAGGCGCGGTGCGAAGTCGTCAATGGCGAGTCCACGCCGCAGCGCCCATTCGACGTATTCGACGCCGTCGTAGAGAGTGAAAGCCAGCTCCTGCAACGCCGTCGATCCGGCTTCGCGGATGTGGTAGCCGGAGATGGAGATGGGATTGAAGCGCGGCGTGTAACGTGAGCCGAATTCGAAGGTGTCTATGACCAGCCGCATCGACGGAGCGGGAGGATAGATGTACTCCTTCTGCGCGATGTACTCCTTCAAAATGTCGTTCTGCAGTGTGCCGGAGATCTTCTTCCAGTCCGCGCCGTTTTTCTCTGCGACCACCAGGTACATGGCCCACAACACCGAAGCGGGCGAGTTGATGGTCATGGAGACGGTGATCTTTTCCAGATCGATGCCGGAGAAAAGAATCTCCATGTCTTCGAGCGAGTCGATGGCCACGCCGCACTTGCCGACTTCCCCCGCGCTCTCCGCATCGTCGGAGTCGTAACCCATCAGCGTCGGAAGGTCGAAGGCGACGGAGAGGCCATCGCCCCCCTGCGCCAGCAGGTATTTGTAACGGAGGTTGGTCTCTTCCGGCGTGGCGAAGCCGGAGAACTGGCGCATCGTCCACAGCTTGCCGCGGTAGCCGGTGGGATGAATGCCGCGGGTATACGGCGGCTGCCCCGGCATGGGAAGGACGAAATCCTGCGGTAGATCGGCCTCGGTGTAGAGCCGTTCGATCGGCATTCCGGAGATGGTGGTGAAGCGCGCATTGCCTTCACCATCGACGTTGATGCCGCTGCGAGCGCCAATGGGACGTTCCGGAGCCTTGGCCAGCGCGGGCTCCAGCACGCCTTTAGTCCAGTCGCGTTCCGCGGCGGAGGGTTCACGCCGGGTGGGCGCGGCGGCGGTGGCATGATCGGGCATTGAGTCTCCTTCGGGTGGCAGCACTGAGCAAACTCCCCAGCCTAGAAGATCGCAGGCGGACAGGGCAAGTGCTAAGCAAGAGAAGAGGTCGGATTCCGTGCGTATGTCTACAGAATGTTGACGGCGCGGGCTGCCAGCAGCGCGATGGTCGCCAGCGAGATGCTGGACTGCAGCATCATCAGGACCTTGGCCCAGCGCGAGAGCACCGGAACATCCGTCGGGGAGAAGGCGGTGCTGGTGTTAAAGGCGAGGAACAGGTAGTCGACGAATCCCGGCGACCATCCGTTGGCGGAGGAGTCAGGATCGGTCGCATCCAGGGTCATCTGGGGAAATAGAAACGCGCCCTCCCCGTGCACGGCTCGCCGGTCGCGCGCATTGGGGCCGCCGGCATCCAGCCGCCAGTACCAGGACGCGAAGATGAGGATGTTGCTGACCCACAGGACCGCGGAGGAACGCAGCAAGGTTGTCGGAGCCAGTGTGTGGGCCGGTAGCGCGGCCACCAGCAGCGAAAGCGACCAGACCGTGTCTGCTGTGACGATGCCGGTGATGACAAAGCCGAGCCATCGATTGAGTCGATGGCGCTGCATGCGCCGCGCCAGCACAGTGGGAATGACCAGCACCGTGATCACGACCATCGGAACCCACCCCGGGCCGGCGGCGAGCGAGCGGGGAAGCGCCAGCCGCAGACCGACGATTGCAAACAGCGCGATAACCGCCGGCCAGCGCGCTTCCTGATTCGGAGATGGATTCGTGGAAACAGTCATGGTCACGCTTCCGATGAATCAGAGTGCAGGAGCTCGGATGTTGTCGCAAGTATCGCCGCGGAGACGCTGCATGCGATGGCGGTGTGCAGAGCCGCACTCCTATCTCTTCCGGCGCGCACTCTCCCAGGCTTTCGCGTACTTCCAGCTCACGTAAGCAGAGTGATACAGGTGCAGCAGCAGGCCCTCGCGGCCATCCAGAAATCCCGCGCGCAGGCCGTAGTTATAGACAAAGGTAGCCAGCGGATTGAGCAGCACGCCGTCGAGAAAGCTGGGCAGGCTCTGACCGGTGCGGCCGCGCGCGATCGCGATGCCCGCGCCGAGGGTGCTGTATCGCTGCATGTGGTCGAGATAGCTGCTGAGCGTCGGATAGGCATCGTGCAGCAAATCACCGTCGAGCGTCTCCACCTTGCCGGCAAAGGCCGCCGTTTCATGAACCGGAGTTTCCTGAAACGTCCCGCGTCCGCGTGGGAAGAG
>DASQRJ010000156.1:0-3021 GCA_035642955.1 Acidobacteriaceae bacterium | reverse complement strand
TTTACTCAGTGGCCGGTTCATCGCGCTACCCGTTCCCGATCCCATGGATGGCTCCCAGGTGTGTTGCTATCGCACTTACCTGCCATGCGCGAATGCGCAGATCTAAAAGCGAATCCGGAACCCTGCCTGCCGCGACATTTTTTTAAATCCGTCGTAAGTTTGCCGAACGCGAAGGAAAGAGGAGAGCGTGAAGATCACGATCGACAATCTTGATGGGAACGGCGCGCTGGACTATACGGGCGCGCTGAGCAGCGCCGCGCCTTTGACGCTGGAACGGAAGTTGAATCAGCCAAGCAGTTGCGTATTCCAGATAGCCCAGGGAAGCGTGGCTGTCCCCGCGAGCGGTGCACGCGTTATCGTGACCGCCGATAACGGGGTGGTTCTTTTCACCGGCTATGCCATCGCCGCGCCGGCGCGTGTGTATGCGGGGATGGCTACGACCGGCCCTGCATATGTGCTCGAGCTCTCGTGTTTGAGCGATGAGATCGTGCTCGACGCCAGGGTGAGTGAGAAGACGATCGAATGCGTCGCGACCTCGGTGGGCGATCTGTTGACGAAGATCACCGGACGCGCCACGACAGAAGTGGTGCCGGTGAGCGGCGACGCTACCTCCACGCGCATTGGCGGCTTTCAGCCGTTGGCGGGCAAGAGCTGGTCAGAGAATGTGGGCGCGCTGGGAAACGCGGCGCGCGCCAGCTATCGCGTCGTGAACAACAATCTGCTCTTCGAAAATATTGGCGACCTGGTCCATACGCTGGCTGAGAGCAACGGAAGTTTCGATCATGGCGCGTTCAAAGGCGAACGCGTGCGTCTTGCCGTGAACGACGTGACGGTATGCGGCAAGGAAGAGCCGCAGGCATACGTAACGGAGATCTTCGAAGGCGACGGTGTGACCTCCGTATTCCAATTGGGCGGGACGCCATTGATGGAAAAAGCGACGCTGCTCTTCGACACTTTTTCTGGCAGCACTGTGGATCCGCAAAGCTGGGTGGTTGTCGACGGTGGTGGTCATATCGCGCTGACGGCACGCGGGCTGACGCTGGGCGGCGGCCAGGGTGCAGGCGGCGCCAGCAGCGTGGTCGCGGTGGACGCGGTCGAAATGGGAGGCGTGCTGCTGATCGAACTCAGCGGATTGGAGATCGACAGCCTGGGCGAAGGCTACTTTGCGAGCCTCTCTGCCGGAGTAGTGAATCCGGTAAATCTTGTGGCGGGCTTTCATGTGCGGCCGAATGGCACCAGCATGGTTGTGGCGCCGATGGTCCTCGGTGTGGAGGCCGGCGCAACGGCGACGCTCCAGACCGGCCACACCTATACCCTGCGATTGCGCTTCCACTGCAAGGACCGGCAACGGGTGCTCCAGAGTTACAGTGCCGGCGGCGCGGCGGGTCCAGTCCAACTGGGCGGCCAACTCCTGACTGCGGGAGCCGATCTGGTGATGGAGGTGCAGGAGACCACTGGCGGAGCACAGTTCCCTGTCACCGTGCTGTATGACGGCTCGGTGACACAAGTTCCACAGAGTTGCACGCCGGTGGTCGTGGACAGCATCAGCTTCCTTGGCAGTGTGGCGAGTTTTGAGCTGACGCGGCCCGGTGAGGTGTGGGTAAGCTGCACAGCGAGTGGCTCGGCGCCCGCCACGCAGCGGCTGGGGGCCAGCGCGCAAACATCGCAGGCAAAGATAACCAGCACGGGCAGGACGAGCTTTTATCCGGGCTATGTGCCGGCAGCGGGCACCGTCGTCCGCGTGAATTATCGCATCGGTGGCCGCGCCGTTGCGCGCTTGACGGTACCGGCCTCGTCTCCCATCAGCAGCCTGATCCTCACCGCGGAGCATCCGGTGACCCGGACTTCCGCCGACTGCGAGCACGCCGCGCTGGCAATTCTCTCCACGTCCACCTGGTCCGGTGGAGCATGGAAGGGGACATACTCGTGCTGGAATCCGCAGCAGAGCGCAGATATCTGGCCCGGCGATCTGCTGCAGGTAGAAGCACCCTCGGCGGATATGTCGAGCCAACTGCTGGTGCGCAGCGTGGCGATTCGCGCAACCTCCTGCGCTCCGGAGCTGCTCAGCTATAGCATTGCGTTCGCTAACGAGTGGGCGGAGGCGCTTTCGCTGAAGATGAACGAGGGCGCGCCGCTCAGCGCATGGCTGCCGCCCACGGCATCGACCGCCTCGACGGCTCTGGCATCCGCGCGCGATCTGTCGGTAAGCAGCGTCAGCACGACGCAGATCCAGGTGCGGGCCGGTTTGACGCCTCCGACGGGCGGCGGCTTCGAGGTGCGCCGCAGCGATTGGAAGTTCGGTGCGGGCGATGGTGCAGACCTGGTCTTGCGCAGCCCGGTGGCGAACTTCAGCATCGTTCGAGAGGCGCCGGTGGAGCGCTACTACGTTCGGATGTACGACGGCGCCACGCCGCCGAACTACTCGCGCTTTTCCAGCGCCATATTTGTGAATGCCGCTACGCAATGAGATATGTGGATGGACGCCAAATGGACATGATGAGTACTTTTGAAGCGCAGGTGCTGGCCGATCTGAGCGTAGTGAAGAGCCAGATGGCCTCGCTGCTGGGAGATGGCCAGCCCGGGCGGCTTAGTCTGCTGGAGGAGCGTGTGGAGCGCCACGAACTCAGCGTGCAGCGGGTGAAAGGCTTTGCCGGCGCCTTCGGGCTGCTGTTCACGCTGCTGCAGCTTGTCGTGGAGTGGCTGCGGCCACGCTGACGAACCCTGGTAGAGCGAGCCGTATAATGCGACGATGCGCTCAACTCTGGTGGGTGTTGTGATGGGCAGCAGAAGCGACTACGCAACCATGGAGCCGTGCGTGGAGCTGCTGCGCGAATTTGAGATACCGGCGGAAACGAAGATCGTCTCCGCGCACCGCACGCCGGATCTGCTCTTTCAATACGCGAGCGAGGCGGAGAGCCGAGGGCTGAAGGTGATCATCGCCGCCGCCGGCGGTGCGGCGCACCTGCCCGGGATGCTCGCTTCGAAGACACTGGTGCCGGTGCTTGGCGTCCCCGTGCCCGC
>DASQRJ010000155.1:0-3718 GCA_035642955.1 Acidobacteriaceae bacterium | reverse complement strand
CGATCGCATCTTCTGCCTCCTGCTCGTTGATGCCGGCGCGCTCAAAGGAGGGCTGGTTGAGCTGGATATACGGAAGCTCCTGCTTGCTCAGCAGGTAGTCGATCTTCTCGCCGGGAGAGAACTTGCCGTTCATCGCGTCGTTGAGCCCAGCGAGCAGCTTCGGAATATCCCACGTGGCCGAGTCCATGCCCAGCGACGCGGCCTGTTCCGGCGTGGAGGCTACCCCGTGATCGGCGGAGAGCGCGATCCACACGTTTGCCAGGCCGCCGTCCACGTTCTGGTCGAGCCAGGTGAAGAAGCCGTCGAGCTGCTGATCGAGCTGCTCCACCATGGTGTGCATCTCCGGCGCATCGGGACCGACGCGGTGGCCGAGGCCGTCGTTCGCGGACAGCGAGATGGTCAGCATGTCCGTCGTCGGATGATGTCCGAGCTGCTCGCCGGTGATCAGTGCGCGGGCGAAGTCAAGCTCGTAATCGTTCCCGGCAGGCGAGACATCCAGCTGATCGAAGAAGCTCTGTTTCGCATCGCCATGCGCCTCGTCCAGCGCCTGCTGGGCCCGCGGACTGGCGTTGAAGGTGGTAGCCCAGTCGGGCAGGGCATTCTGATAGTAGGTTGAGGTCACGAATGCGCCGCTCTTCGCATCGACCCAGTAGGCGGCGTTGGCGGAATGCCCCACCGGCAGGATTGCCGCACGGTCCTTGAGCGAGATGCCAAAGACCTTCGACTGGCCGACCGTGGCCAGCCGCAACTCGTCGCCCAGAGTTGACGCCCGCTCATTGCGCGGCGAGGCTCCCGTCTCGTCTCCCGCGTTGAGCAGCCAGACGACCTTGTAACGTTCATCTTCCACCGCAGTGACGGGGCGCTTGGTATTGCGGCTCAGGTCCCACCAGGTGTTCGAGTTGATGCCGTGCCCGTCCGTGTAGGCGCCGGTGCCGAGCGTCGCGTGCCCGGGCGCGGTCTTGGTATTCGCGTAATCGTAGTAGCAGTCGGGAAAGTAGGCGCCGTGGTCCAGAAAGAGCCGGAAGCCATGTGGCGCCTTCAGGTCGGCGCGGTATCGCTCCAGGTAATCCTCGCGAAACTGATCGATCACCACCAACACCACCAGCTTTGGTTTGCCGTCGTACGCGGAGGCTCGGGCAGGAGCGACTGGAAGGGAAACGAGCAGGGAAGCGAGCATGAGCGAGCAGAGGCGCCGGTGCATTTCCATAAGCGTCTTCCAGTATCGCAAAAAGCCGGCCTGCACGAGGATTTGGTGCGACTCCTGAACATCTCCCGGCCCCTCTGCGCTCACCGGGAAATTGCTCTAGCATGGAGGGGTATGCACGATCTGCAATTCGTCAGGACCAACCTCGCGCTGGTGGAAGAGAGGTTACGCGCCCGCGGGCAGGATCCCAGGGCCCTGCTGGGCGACTTCGCTGCCCTCGACGCCGAGAGGCGCGAGCGCATCACGGAAGCCGAGACCCTCAAAGCCCGCCGCAACGCGCTCAGCGAAGAGGTAGGCCGCAAGAAGCGCGCGAAGGAGGATGCGACGGCGCTGATGGATGAGACGCGCCAGCTCAAGGAAAAGTTGGAAGCGCTCGATGCCGCCGCTTCCGCCACCGACGAACAACTGCGTGGCATCCTGGCGAGTATCCCCAACCTGCCGCATGCTTCGGTGCCGGCCGGAACCTCGGAGCACGACAATGTGGAGCAGAAGCAGTGGGGGACGAAGCCACGCTTCGACTTCACGCCGCGCCCGCATTGGGAGCTGGGAGAGGCGCTCGGCATCCTCGATTTTGAGCGCGCCGCAAAGCTCTCCGGTGCGCGCTTCGCCGTCTACTGGGATCAGGGGGCACGCCTGGAACGCGCGCTCGCCAATTTCATGCTCGACATCCACACCCGCGACCACGGTTACCGCGAGGTGCTGCCGCCCGTGATGGTCAACAGCCGCTCGTTGTTCGGCACCGGGCAGTTGCCCAAGTTCGCGGACGATCTGTTTTGCGCCAGCGGCGACGAGGCGCTAGCGGCGGCCAAAAAAGGCGAGTACCGCGAAAACGACCACTGGCTCATCCCCACGGCCGAGGTGCCGGTGACAAATCTCTATCGAGACGAGGTGCTCGACGATGCGGCACTGAGCCTCTCGCTGACCGCGTACACGCCCTGCTTCCGCTCCGAAGCGGGCTCTTATGGCAAGGACGTGCGCGGCATCATCCGCCAGCATCAGTTCCAGAAGGTGGAATTGGTAAAGTTCACGCGCCCGGAAGACTCCGAAGCGGAGCACGAGAAGCTCACGCGCGATGCGGAGTCGATCCTGGAAAGGCTGAAGCTGCCCTATCGCCGGATTCTGCTCTGCGCCGGAGATATGGGCTTTTCCGCATCCAAGACATTTGACCTCGAAGTGTGGCTGCCGGGTCAGGAGCTCTATCGCGAGATATCCTCCTGCTCCAACTTCGAGAGCTTTCAGGCGCGGCGCGCGAATATTCGCTTCCGTCCGCAGGGAAAGAACAAGACCGAATTCGTCCATACGCTGAATGGCAGCGGCCTCGCCATCGGACGTACGTGGCTGGCGATTCTGGAGAACTATCAGCAGGCCGATGGGTCGATACGAGTGCCCGAGGCGCTGGTGCCCTATATGGGTGGAGACACTGTGATTGAGAAGCGGGGTTAGCAACGCAAGATGAAAACACTGAAGAGTTATCTGTTCTGGACTTATCAACGCGGCAGCTTCCACTACGACGTCATGGTGACGCTGATCTTGCTGTTCCTCTTCGCCTCGCCGCGCTTTATCAACTTCCACGATCGCCCGGAGGAGCCAAGCTCCCGCGGCCACGGCGTGTTGGTGCACGCAGGCCAGAACGGCAAGTTCACCTTTGAGGTGGGCGCCGACCAGGTGCCCGAGACCGCCGACACCGGCAAACTGCGCGCGGAGCTCCAATCCAGCATCGCAACTGTAACCGGCCCCGTTGCGATTGACCGCTGGCAGGCGCAGAAGGACTCCAGCGGCAGGGTCGAGAGCTACAAGGTCTGGGCGCGCCGGTAAACCACGCGGCGAGGGGAACAAGATGAAACGAATCGTATGGATATGCGCTACGGCGGCGCTGTGCGCTCTGCCAATGGCTCAGGCGCAGAGTTGCGACGCCGCCAAGGTGCTGGCGCAGATGGATGCCGCCTCCGCAAAGTTCCAGAGCACCCAGGCCGACTTCAAATGGGATGTCCTGCAGTCAGTCGTCAACGAGCACGACATCCAAAGTGGCACGATTTACTTTGAGCGGCGCGGCGCTACTACTTCCATGGCCGCCTATATCAAGCAGCCGGCGGAGAAGACGGTCTTCTACAACGGAAGCACTCTCTCCCTGCTGCAGCCGGAGATCAAGCAGGAGACGATCTTCAGCGCCAATTCGCAATACGAAAGTTTTCTAACGCTCGGCTTCGGAGGCAGCGGTAAGGACCTCCAGAACAATTGGACGGTGAGTTGCCAGGGCATGGAGTCGATCGACGGCACGCAGACTGCAAAGCTCGATCTGAAGCCGAAGCAACAGAGCGTCGCCAACATGTTCTCGCATATCACGGTTTGGATCGATCCGACGCGGTCGCTTGGACTGAAGCAGATCTTCTACGAGCCGTCGGGCGACAACCGCACCGCCACCTACACCGGCATCAAGTACAACGCGAAGATTCCCGCGGAGATCTTCAAGCCGAAGGACAAGGGCTACAACGTCATCCGGAAGTAGTCGTATTC
>DASQRJ010000154.1:0-2007 GCA_035642955.1 Acidobacteriaceae bacterium | reverse complement strand
CCGCGAAGGCACCGACTGGCTGAAGAAGACGATGACCCGCTTCTACGAGGGCTACGGCACGGTACAGGACATCGACAACATGCAGTACCTCGCCGAGAACATGCTGGGCCGCACCTTCTGCCCGCTCGGGGATGCGGCGGCGATGCCGATGATTGGTTTCTATAAGAAATTTCGCGATGAGTTTGAGGCGTATATCAAGGCCAACCCAGCAGCGCGCGAATCGCAGGCGCTGGTCGAGTTGGTCGGTGTGTGAAATATCGTGAATTCATACGTCTTATCGAGCAGGACGGCTGGGTTTGGATGCGTACCACTGGAAGTCACCGGCACTATCACCATCCAGACAAGCCGGGAACGGTAACTGTAGCTGGTATTGGCAATGTTGATATACCGAAAGGCACACTCAACGCTATGCTCAAACAAGCAGGGTTGAAGAAGGAATGAAATACACCGTTATTTACGAGAAGTCCTCGAATGGCTATGGAGCCTACGTTCCCGATCTCCCCGGTCTTGGCGTCGTAGCGCCTACTCTGGCGGAGACGCGACGGCTCATTCTCGAGGGTATCCCCGCACATATCCAAGCAATGCGTGAACACGGGGAAGCCATTCCCGAGCCCACCTCCTCGGCAGAAGAGGTCGAGATATCCGCGCTTGCTTGAGCGCTCTAGCCCGAAAGGGAGTTCATGGCTGACGTAAATTTCACCGTCGACGGCAAGAAGCTGACCGCGCCCGCGGGCACACCGCTCATCGAAGCCTGCCGCGCCGCGGGTATCGGGATTCCCGCGTTCTGCTACTACCCCGGCATCTCGCCGGTGGCGGCCTGCCGCATGTGTGTGGTGCGCCTGGAGAAGGTGCCCAAACTGCAGACAGCCTGCACCACCCCGGTCGCCGAGGGCATGGTGGTGCAGACAGAGACTCCCGAGATTGCGCAAGCCCGCAAGGCGACGGTGGAGCTCCTGCTGGGAAACCACCCGCTCGACTGCCCGGTATGCGATGCCGGTGGCGAGTGCGAACTGCAGGACATGACCTTCAAGTACGGCGCGCCCACCTCGCGGTATGTCGAGATCAAGCAGCATCGCGAGGAGCAGCAGTGGTCGCCGGTAGTCTACTTCGACCGCCCGCGCTGCATCCTCTGCTACCGCTGCGTCCGCATTTGCGGCGAGGGTATGGACGTCTGGGCGCTCGGCGTGCAAAATCGCGGCGTCTCCAGCGTGATCGCGCCCAACGGCCAGGACCATCTCGACTGTGAAGAGTGCGGCATGTGCATCGATGCCTGCCCCGTCGGCGCGCTCACCTCCGGGACCTACCGCTACAAAACCCGGCCCTGGGAGATGAACCACACCGCCACCGTCTGCACCCACTGCGGCGACGGATGCAAGACCACCCTCGGCGTGCGCCGTGCCGACGATGGCATGGAGATTGTGCGCGGCGACAACCGCGACAAGAGCGGCATCAATGAAGACTTTCTCTGCATCAAGGGCCGCTATGCCTTCGATTTCGCCAACCATCCCGACCGCTTGACCAAGCCGCTCATCCGTCAGGCCGACGGCAGCTTCGCCACCGCTACGTGGGAGCAGGCGCTCGATCATGCCGCCAGGAAACTGAAGGAAGTTCGCGATACCAAAGGTCCCGACGCGATCGGCGTCATCGGCTCCAACCGCACTACCAACGAGGAAAACTACCTCCTCCAGAAGTTCGCGCGCACGGTGCTGGGCACCAACAACATCGATCATCACCGCACCGCGGACTACGTCAGCTTCGTCCGCGCGCTGGCCGGCAAAGGCGACCGCGCTGCCTCCCTGCGCGACGCCGGCTCGGCCCCCGCGATTCTCCTCCTCGGCAACGATCCCACCGAGCAGCATCCGGCGCTTGCCTGGGCTCTGCGCACGAATATCCGGCTGAACGCGGCGAAGCTCTTTCTCGTGAATGCAAATGCCATCAAGCTGCGCCGGCAGGCGAAGGCCTTCCTCCACATCCCCGAAGGCGGCTACGCCGATGCCGTCCGCTTTC
>DASQRJ010000153.1:0-4747 GCA_035642955.1 Acidobacteriaceae bacterium | reverse complement strand
GTCCAGGCTCCGCCAGATCCCGGTACGGAACCATTGACGGACCAGGCTGGCCACTCTCGGCGTCGGATGATCGCCTGCCGCCAGCAAAATATCGCCCGGCTTAATTCCAGCTCGTTCCCCGGGGCTGCCGGCAGGAACCCGCTGCGCCTGCAGGCCGCCGTGCGCCTCCATCCACCAGATCCCGTCCGTCGGCTTCTGGAACTCGGCGTCTTTGACCAGATTCAGGGAAGCGAAGATGACTGCCGCCAGGGTGAACAGGGCAAGCGAGACGACCGTAAGCCGGGTTGAGATCGACTTCTGCATGGTGCCCCGGAACCGACAGATAGGGAGGCTGCTACAGTGTAGTGCGAAGCACGCAGCTTGCCAGCTTGCGCCGCAGACCATTGGGACGAAATTTCATCCCTAATGTATTGATAAGGATTGGTTTAACAGGGGTGAACGCGGTTTCATCCACATACTCGTCCCTAGCAATGGGTCCGCCGGTTCCGCGAAACGGTAGGAGGCTATGGTGAGGCATATCTCCGGATCGCATTTTCGTATCCATCTACAGTCGGTCAAATGTGCTCAATCCGATGACGGGGAAGGTGACGAACGTTCACTCGTGGGCGGTACTTCGATACATCTTTTCCTCATAAATCGCTTTCTATGTTTCTAGAGTTTGAATATTGTGCAAAGACGAACCCTTCTACGACGTTTCGGAGGTTAGGAGATGTCGCTTGCCACCTGGATGACTGCCTTAGAGGACGCGCAGGAGACGGAGGAATTCGTCCGCGTGCATGGGGCCCGGATGCGTTGTCTCATCGCCGGCGATGGCCCGCCCGTGCTTCTCCTGCACGGCCTGCTGGGTACCGCGGACGCCTGGGGGCCAGCCACGCAGCGCCTGGCTGCAAGCTCGAGGATCTATGCACCGGATGCCCTGGGTATCGGGGGATCCGATCGTGTCCCTAAACTCGACGTCAGCCTGCATGCAACCGTGGACCGCTTGATCGAGCTGATGGACGCAAAGGGTGTGGGACGGGCGGATATCGTCGGCACATCCCATGGAGGATCCGTAGCGCTGATGTTGGCGGCGCTGCACCCGGAACGGGTTCGCAGCCTGGTGCTTCACGCGCCGGCGAATCCATTTTCCGACATAGCCGACCCTCTGATTCGTTTCTATCGCACAGCCCTGGGACGCTGGTTTGCCAGCCGTTTACCCACCGTGCCTGCCGGCGTTCAGTCGCTGGCGCTGGGACGGATGTATGGCGATGCTACCCGGATTCGGAATGGCTCTCTGGAGCGCTATATCGCCTCCCTGCGGGTTCCCGGCACCATCTCCTATGTGCTGAGCATTCTTGACCGCTGGGAGCTGGATATGGCGGCATTGGAAGCGGCACTGCCAGGCGTCCGCAAGGTGCCCGCCTTGTTGCTCTGGGGAGACCGGGATCGCGCCGTGAGCCTCCGCAGCGGGGAACGGTTGGCCGAATACTTCGATCGCGCGGCGCTGGTCGTGATCCCGGGAGCCGGTCACCTGGCCCATGAGGAAGTTCCGGTGGCATTTGCCGGGGCGATCAACAGCTTTCTGGGCGGCCTGAGTCGCGGGGAACTCTCTCCGACAGCGAATGGACCGCGCATTGTGACGCGGCGCGCATCCTAACCCTAAACGACGCAGCTGAAGGCGCGTTTTTATTCCGCTTCCGTGGGCAATGCGGGATAATCGCTGCTAGCTCATTTGGAGCGAGGGAGGGATACATTGAAACAGTTCAGGAATCGGATGGGGACGTTTGTCGTGACCGCGGCGCTGGTCATGGGCGGTGTCGCGCCAGTGGTGCTGGCACAGACTGCCGGTCAGGATGTGAAGGACGCGGGTCACGACACCAAGGACGCGGCTAAGGATACTGGTCACGGCATCGCGAAGGGCACCAAGAAGGTGGCCCACGGTACGAAGAAGGGTACCACCGAGGCTTACGACAAGACCAAGGAAGCGGGTAAGGATACTGGTCACGGCATCGCGAAAGGCACCAAGAAGGTGGTTCACAAATCGGCGCACGCGACAGCGAAGACGGCGGACAAGGTTTCCGGAAAGACGGAAACTCCTCAGTAGACAGTTGAAGGCTGGAGCAAGGCGCGCAACCGAAAGGTCGCGCGCCGTTCATTTTTTGTGGGCTAATCCGCGAGGTAGACGCCGCGGCGGTGGAAGCGCGGGTCAGTCAACTGCTGCAGCATAAAGTCCGCGAGGTCGGCGCGCGAGATGCGGCGGCTGCTGGAGGGAAGCGCATCCGGCAACACGCGGTAGGTTCCGGTTGCGGGATCATCGGTAAGGCGCGGCGGCCGCACGATGGTGTAGTCAAGATCGCTGGCGGCAAGCAATCGCTCCTGCGCGCGCTGATCCGCCATGGGATGACGCAACAGCGTAGCGCGTGCGATTCCGAAGAGCACGCCGACGATCGGCGGTTGATACTTGCCTGCGGGATAGAGCGCGCCTGCCGCTCCCACAGTGACGATTCTCTCCACCGTATGAAAGTGCATGCCATTGACGATCAGTGGAATAGCGCGGCTGAGGATCGGATCTGCTTTGAGGGTGCGAGAACCCAGCGCGGAGAAGACCGCACGATGGCCGTCAATCGCGTCGCCGACCGATTGCGGATCGAACAGATCTCCCTGAACAACTCGCAGCCCATCGCGTGGCTCGAAGGATTGTCCGTTGCGCACAAACGCGGTGACCGCATGGCCGCGTTCGAGTGCGCCGGCAACCAGCAACCGGCCAATACCTCCGGTAGCACCAAAAACAATGACCTTCATGAACGTCCCGAGGGAAGAGACCAGCAAGGGTCACTATACAGTGCCCCATCGGCGTCGTGACCAGCGAACGCTGCAGTCATGCGCGTGAGTCATTGCTTTCGAGCGAATCGCCGCAAGAGAGGAACGGTCACTGCTCGCTACGCGCGAAGCGAATGCGGCCGTCCGGCAAATGCGAAGGCGATAAAGCCAAGGATCAGGATGATTCCCTCCACATGGACGGACTGCCGGTGGAGCTGGTCGAACTGAGCCCGCGCCGGACTAGATTCCGGCAGAGCAGCAACGCTGCCGCCGGCTGAGGCCTGCGCTATGTCCATGCGCGGAATAATCGAGAACTGCGAGTACGCCGTCAAAACCACCATCACCAGCACCAGCACAGCCTGCGGCACCACGGAGTGCCAGCGCACGCGTCCTCGCAGCAAAAAGCTGAAGATAAGAAAGAGCAGGCCGCAGATCAGCCCCATGTAGTGCAGGTGGACGAGCGTGCCGCCGACGACCAGTCCCGCTCCGTGAATTCCGTCCGCGGGATTGAGGAAGAGCGGCGGCAGCGCGCCGAAGGCAACCGCGGCGACCTGGACGAAGAGCAGCAACGCACCGAGCCAGAGACCGAGCGCAAGAAATGAGAGTGTGGTCAGGACGCTTCGCATGGCACGTTATACCGTTTTCACACCCCGTCCAGCTAATGAAAGAAAAGCTCGGCGTAGCTTTTCCGTCAAGAAAAGCTGCTCTTCGCAGCCGACGATTGGACCGGCGTATGGGAAAACGGTATTCAGGATGCCCCCATTCAAGACCGTTTCACAAATACTTTGAGGTCATCCGCATCTGTGCGGAGCAGCTTTTCTTAACGGAAAAGCCGCGCCATCTGCCTGGCTTCGGCGTACAGCCTTGGGAACCCGCTTTATTGCTGCGTCTGCGATGGCCGCCCGACCAGCCGCTCAATGCGCTTGGCGATCGGTGGATGAGTGGAGAAGAGATTTGCAAAGCTGGCTCCGGAGATGAGCGGCGCGACGATGAACAGGTGCGCGGTCGACGGCGAAGCTCCCAGGGGAAGACGGCGGGAGTAGGCATCGAGCTTCTGCAGCGCGCTGGCCAGCGCGTAGGGGTTGCCGGTCATGTGGGCGCCGGTAGCATCGGCTTCGTACTCCCGGGAGCGGGAGATAGCCAACTGGATGAGTGTGGCTGCGATGGGCGCGAGGATCAGCATGAAGATCGCGCCGATGCCCCCACCGCTCCGGTCGCGGTCGCGTCCGCCACCGCCGAAGAAGATGCCAAAGCGCGCCAACAGGGTGATGGCGCCAGCCAGCGTGGCTGCGATAGAGCTGGTCAGGATGTCGCGATTCCGCACATGGCCCAGCTCGTGGGCCAGCACTCCGGCAAGCTCATCGTCGTTCAGCAGGTTGAGGATGCCCTGCGTGACTGCCACCGAGGCATGTTGCGGGTTGCGTCCGGTAGCAAAGGCATTGGGCGAATCGCTGGGAATGACGAAGATCTTCGGCATGGGCAGCCCGATGCGCTGCGTCATCTGCTCCACCACGCTATACACGCGCGGGAGCTGCTCGCGCGTAGCCGGCTGCGCCCGGTACATCGAGAGGGCAAGTTTGTCCGAGTAGAAATAGCTGAAGAAGTTCATCCCCACAGCGACGACCAGGGCGAGAAGCATCCCATTGCGGCCGCCATAGTGCTGGCCGACGAAGAGCAGGAAGAGAGTCAGCGAAGTAAGCAGAAGCGTGGTCTTGAGCGTGTTCATGGGTCGTTCCGGTCTCGCGTCTACGTTACTCCAGAGACCTGAGGTTTAGACGCAGCGTGCGGAGAATAGTTCCGCCGATGCGCTCGCCCGAGAGTGTGACGCGCAAAGCAAAGGCCCTGCCGAAGCAGGGCCTTTGGAAGTACAGCAGGTTTGAATTTAGAAGTTGAACTTGAGCTGGAACTCCGTGGAACGGAGGCCGCCCTGATCGTAGGTACCGTCGCC
>DASQRJ010000152.1:0-10237 GCA_035642955.1 Acidobacteriaceae bacterium | reverse complement strand
ACGCTTCTGCACAATTTCCCTGAAAATTCAAATGCACACTCATCTGCATGGTTGTCTGCTCCTCTTGAGTGCTCTTCGCTCCGGCAAGCTGCGTGAGCGACACCCGAGGAGTGTACGCCGCTGGATAGATCGTAAGCAGCCCATTGCGAGACCAGAACCTCCGCGCTTGCGCTCGGTTGCCCGCTCTGCAACACTGACCTCTCACCGCTATGGTCCGCTACTACCTCGTCAAAGGCCGGGTGCAGGGCGTGGGCTTTCGCTGGTTTGTGCACCGCGAGGCCGCAACCTTGAACCTGCGCGGCTGGGTACGCAATACAGAGAGCGGCCATGTGGAAGTGGTTGCGGCAGGCGAAGAGGCCGAATTGAAGCGCCTGCTTGCGCTGCTTGCCAAAGGCTCGCGCGGCAGCCGCGTCGATGCCATTGAGCAGCGGGATCTTGACCCCAGCGAGGGCGAGGCATTGGGGCCATTTCAGATTGAAGGAGCCTGGTAGGCAAGCATGTCCACGAAATCTATGATCGAAAAGTCCGCGAACACTCTTCCGATGAACCTGGAACCCATCAACTGTGAACCCCTCAAGCGCCTGGTGCGCACCGTCCCGGATTTCCCCAAGCCGGGAATCCTCTTCTACGACATCACCACGCTGCTGAAGGACCGTCTGGGCTTTGCCACGCTGATCGATGCGCTGGCCGCGCATTACCTCGAACGGGACATCGACCTGGTGCTGGGCATCGAGGCGCGCGGCTTCATCTTCGGGCCGGCGCTGGCGTACCGGTTGAATGCGGGCTTCGTGCCCGTGCGCAAGCCGCGCAAGCTGCCCGCGCCTACCGCGAAGGTGAGCTACGACCTGGAATACGGCACCGACTCGCTGGAGATCCACATGGATGCGATCGAGCCTGGTCAAAATGTCGTGATCGTCGACGATCTGCTGGCCACCGGCGGCACCATGGAGGCGACGGTAAAGTTGGTGCGCCAGCTGGGTGGCCGCATTGCGGGGCTTGGCTTCGCCGTCGAACTCGACTTCCTGAAGGGCCGCGACCGCTTCGAAGATTTCGATGTCTTCAGCCTGCTCCATTACGACGAATAGCGCAGGAGGTGGTAGGGCGGGGGTCATGTCTCCGTCCTACCCCTGGCTGCTACAACATCAGGCTGCCGTACGACGTCCGGTGACGAAATGAAGGATGAAGGCGACCACGGCGCAGATCAGCAGGATGTGAATAAGAAATCCTGCGACGTGAAATGCAAGGAAACCACCGGCCCATAGCAAGAGCAACAGAATTCCAATCCCTATCCACATGCAAGACGCTCCTTGCGGCCAGACTTGCGCCGCAATCTGAATAGACGGCTGGAAGAATCTACGAGTTGTGTGCGATTCCGGTCCTACCTTGGGCGGTGGAACCTCTCCCCGATGACCGGCGGCCATCGTAGCTTACAGCTCGTGGCGGCAATTGTTGGAACGCGGCTCAGCATCTCGCCGTACACATCCTCATCGTGGCGGGGGTCCATCTGGCTTCAACCCCAAAGCACTTGACACCTGCCTCCGTACCACCGTATTAGTACAGTCAATCTATCGAGGTGCCCCATGACCCTCGTCTCATTTCGTGGCACGCTTCGGCGGCTCGCTCAGTCTCCCGGTTTCGCGCTCGCCGTCATCCTCACCCTGGCTTTGAGTATCGGCGCGAACACCGCCGTCTTCAGCCTGGTCAATGCGTTGCTGTTGCGTCCGCTGCCCTACCCGCAGCCGGACCGGCTCGCCGGCATTGAGATGGTTTCCAATCAGGGCGCACCCGACCCTTCAACGGCCATCGATGGCGAGACATGGGAGCTGATCCGAGATCAGGTGCCGCAGGTGACTCCGGCCGTCTCCAGTTTCGCCGGCCTTCCTTCGGCTGCCAACATCCGCACTCCCGCAGGCGTCCAGAATGTCGCTTCGTCGCGGGTCTCGGCAGGCTTCTTCACCGCGCTTGGCGAGCTACCGGTGATGGGGCGAAGCTTTACGCCAGAGGAGGACCGCGACGGCGGACCGCGTGCCGTCATCATCAGCCATCAACTCTGGCGGACCGCGTTCCAGAGCGATCGGCACATCCTCGGCAAGGCAATCCTGGTCAAGGGGGCGCCGTACACCGTTGTGGGCGTGCTCGGGCCCCGCTTCTCGTTTCCAAACGCTGCGGAGATTTATACGCCTATCCGGCCCTCTCGCAAGGGAGAGGGGGAAGGAACCAACTACGAATTCACGGCGCGGCTCAAGCCGGGAGCAAGCTGGCAGGAAGCGAATGCCGCCCTGGGACGCCTGCACCCAAAGATGCTGGACTGGCATGAACACAATCTGCGGCCGGGCGAGCATCGCTCGCTGCAATTCATTCCGCTGGAAGAGCACTTGAGCGCCGACGAGCATGATCCCGCGCTCGTCCTGCTGCTCGCCACCGGCCTCATCGTGCTGATCGCCTGCGCCAATCTTGCCAGCCTGACGCTGGTGCGCATGCGCCGCCGCTCCTACGAGCTGGCCACGCGGCTCGCCCTGGGTGCTGGCCGCTGGCCGCTGATGCAACAGTTGTGGGCGGAGAGTGCGGTGCTCGCGATTGTCGGAGGCGTTATCGGCCTGGCGACTGCTGAGGGACTGCTGCGCGCGCTGGTGGCGCTGCTGCCGCCGGAGATCGTGCCCTTTGGCGGGGTCGCGCTCGATACGCGTGTCCTGTTGTTTACGCTCGTCATCTCCATTGGCACCAGCCTGCTCTTTGGCATGCTGCCCGCCCTGACTGTCTTTCGCATGGATCCCGCGAGCGTTTTAGGCCAGCGCACGATAGCCGGAGCACGCGGCAGCCGCGCACGTCAGGTGCTGATCGCAGCGGAGGTGGCTCTCACCGTCGTGCTGCTGGCCGGTTCTGGACTTCTGATCCGCTCCCTGGTGCATCTGGAAACACTGCCTCCCGGCTTCGATGCGCACGGCGTGCTGACCGCGAAAGCCTCGCTCGACCAGGTCGATTATCACGACCCCGCCCGCTTCACCACCTTGATGCACGAGAGCGTTGCCGCAATGCAACGCATTCCCGGCGTCACCAAGGCCGCTGCGGGCCTGAGCCTGCCTTATCAGCGCGGCCTGAACAACGGCATTACGGTGAAAGATGGCAAGCAGGCAGGACAACAGGAGATGACCAGCGAAATCTACATCACACCGGGCTACTTTGATGCGCTGGGCATGCGCCTGCGCGATGGTCGGGCGTTCAGCGATAGCGACACCGGAACAAGCCAGCTAGTCGCCATTGTGAATGAGAGCTTCGCCCGGCAGATTCTGCATGATCCCAACCCCATCGGCAGACTAGTTGCCGACCGCAAAATATCTATGCGCATCGTGGGCGTCGTCGATGACGTGCAGGTGACGCCAGGCCTCGACGACACGGGGCCAATCTCTGCGGAACGCACGCTCTACATCCCAGCCACGCAGGCGCCCGGCGATCTGCTCGCGCTGGTCCATGTCTGGTTCCAACCAAGCTGGATCATCCGTTCGACGCATCTGGACGCACACACTCCCGAGGCGATGCAGCGTGCGCTTGCCTCGGTCGATCCCAACCTGCCCTTTGCCAGCTTCCACACCATGGATGAACTGCTCTCGACGGCGCTGGCGCAGCAGCGTATCGAAGTGGCGCTACTTTCTTCTCTCGCCGTGCTGGCGTTGCTTCTGGCTGCGCTTGGCATCTTCGCGCTGGTGTCCAGCGTCATTACGGAGCGTCAACGCGAATTTGGCATCCGCATCGCCCTGGGCTCACCCATCTCGGACTCGATGCTGGTGGCTATCCGCTCCGGGCTGATGCCCGCCGTGATCGGCCTTACCGGCGGTCTGGCGCTCACACTGGTCGTGCTGCGTGTCATGCGCAGCGCGATCTTCGGCGTGTCCTCGTACGATCCCCTGACCCTGATGGCAACCGGAGCGCTGCTGCTGGCGCTGGCGGCGCTTGCCAGCCTGCTGCCTGCATTGCGCATCACGCGCATTCAACCGGCGGTGGTCCTGCGTGCCGAATAGACCGACGGAGAAACTGCTTCCGAGCGGCGGTTTTCTACTCGCCGGCCCTAGGATTTCGCTCTTCACGAACCACTAGAGAATCGCCTTCGCGGAGATATCCCTTCTTGCGGAACCACTCCGCCATCGCCTGCTGGAGCGCATCGAGCGGCACGCGCAGTCCCGCCTCCATGCGTCCGTCGCCCGTGGGCAGCGTGTCATCGAAGATCGCGCTGTTGGTGAAGTTACGCATGGCGAAGTTGTCGATCCACGCCAGCGGACAGGGCTGCGGCGGCCCGCCGTCGCGCACATATTCGATGCTCAATGCGCGCACAAACATCGGATTAGTGAATCTCTCCCATCGCTCAAGCGTAGTGATAAGTCCGCTACCGGCGCGCCCGCGGCCCGGCTGCGCGGACTGTGGCCGGTGCATCGAAGCGCGCGAAGTTTTTCTCAAAACGTGCCGCCAGCATCGCCGCCTGACGATCGTATGCGGCCTTGTCCGTCCATACGTTGCGCGGGTTCAGCAGCTCAGCCGGCACCCCCGGACAACTGGTTGGAATGCTGAGGCCGAAGGCGGCCTCCGTCGTGAATTCCGCTCCCGCCAGGCTGCCGTCGAGCGCCGCCGTCACCAGCGCGCGCGTGTGCGGCAGGCTCATGCGCTTGCCCACCCCGAAGCCGCCGCCGGTCCAGCCGGTATTTACCAGCCAGCACTCTGCGCCGTATTGCCGCAGACGCTCGCCCAGCATGGCCGCATAGACCTTCGGAGCCAGTGGAATGAACGGGGACGCAAAGCAGGTGGAGAACTCCGGCACCGGCTCCGAACCGAGACCGGCTTCGGTGCCTGCGAGCTTCGCCGTGTAGCCGGAGAGAAAGTGATACATGGCCTGATCCGGCGTCAGCTTGGCGATCGGAGGCAACACGCCAAATGCATCCGCTGCCAGAAACAGCACATTCGCCGGCTGACCGCCGATGCCGGGGACCACGGCGTTTTCGATGAACTCGACCGGATACGCAGCACGCGTGTTTTCCGTGTAGCGGATGTCCTCATAGTCCGGCTCACCGCTGCGCGCGTCGATCACGACATTCTCAAGCACCGCACCGAAGCGGATCGCATGGTAGATCTGCGGCTCTTTCTCTTCGCTCAGATCGACACACTTCGCGTAACAGCCGCCCTCGAAGTTGAAGACCCCGCGTTCACCCCAGCCATGCTCATCATCGCCAATCAGGTGGCGATGCGGATCGGCGGAGAGGGTCGTCTTGCCGGTTCCGGAAAGACCGAAGAACAGCGCGGTCTTGCCATCGGCGCCGATGTTGGCCGAGCAGTGCATCGGAAAAACATCCCGCCCGGGCAGCAGATAGTTCATCACGCCGAAGATCGACTTCTTCATCTCGCCGGCATATTTGGTGCCGCCGATGAGAACAACCCTCCGTGTGAAATCCGTGATGATGAAGGTCGAAGACGTGGTGCCGTCGCGCTCGGGCACCGCTTCAAACTCGGGCGCCGCGATCACGGTAAATTCAGCGGCGTGCGCGGCCAGCTCTGCCTCCTGTGGCCGCACGAAGAGCTGTTTCACGAAGAGCGCGTGCCACGCATACTCGGCCACAATCGTGATGGGCAGCCGGTAGTGCGGATCGGCGCCCGCGTACAGGTCGAGCACGTAACGGTCGCGCTCCTGCATGTGGCGCTCCACCCGCTCCAGCAGAGCGGCAAAGCGATCCGGCGGAAAGGGCTGGTTCACCTTGCCCCAGTCGACGCGGCCCTCGGTGAGTGGGTCCTTCACCACAAACTTGTCACGCGGGGACCGGCCCGTGCGCGCGCCGGTCAGCGCAACCACGGCCCCGTTGGACGCGAGACTCGCCTCACCGCGCGCGATGGCTGCTTCTACCAGCTGCGGGGTCGAGAGGTTGCGGTGAACGTGCGGCCCATCCAACAAATTCTTCGATACAGTGCTCGCGGTCGCAGCGCCCATATCCCTCCTGTCTCCTGCCTCGACCGTTTTCACAACAGGTATTGACTTGCAATCGCTATCGACGCCGCTTTCCGTTTAAGAAAAGCTGCTCCGGGCAAATGCAGATGACTACCCAATCTCTGCGAAAACGGTTGAAGGCTACAAAACCGTCCATTGTGCCACTTGGCAGGCCCGGGAGGCCAGCCCGGCGCACCATGGTGAGTACGACATTCATGGAACTTTTCCGGAAATGCGTTCCCCCCCAAAAAAACGAAGAGGCCCAGCCAAATGCGGCCGGGCCTTTCACACGGATGCCTCGCGCACCCAAATGTTAGCTGGCAAACACTCAGGCCATCGTTTCGTGGATGACCGGCAGCATGGGCAGATTGGCGGTATGCTTCGCTTCGCGCATGACCAGATCCAGATGCTCCAGCACCTCTTCGATGCTCATGGCATACATTTCGCGGCCATTGTCGTAGCCATCTTCGATCGCCTGCTTCAGATAATGCCCCGCAATCTGGGCGGCAAGCCGATCGGTGATCACATTTCCCGATCGTTTCTTGTATTCGACCCATGACTGAGCCGGCATCGCAATCCACACCGGACGCCCGTTTACCTCGAAACGGACATCGATCGCGTCTGCATGGCGGGTTGCGATGGCCACGATGTTGGCGCGCCACAAGCAGTGCAGGGACGCGCCGGTCCAGCGGTCTACGGCGTCAAATTCCTCATACATAGTGCTTTCCAGCCTACCCGCATGCCGCCGGAACCGCAATACACACCCGCCCCAGCCCAGGCAACAGAAATCTGCAGAATTGAGGAAAAAAATAGCAAATCTTCTGCCCTTCCCTGCGTCCAATAGTCTGCATTTCGGATTAGCGAACGAATCGCGAATAGAGAATAGAGGAGTTATCAGACGTGCCCAAAACCCTTAATCCCCGCAGTATCTACGAGACGAAGTTACGCCAGCAGCAGGAGCTGCTCGTGCGCTCCATGCAGTCGGCCGTTGAGCAGGGCCGGGATGCCGGGATGGATGACACCCAGGACGTCGCCGACCAGGCGGTCGCTTCTTATCAAAAGGAGTTTCTGTTCTCTCAGGGAACCAACGGCCATGCCCAGATGCAACTGGTGCGACAGGCGCTGGAACGGCTGAAGGACGGCAGCTTCGGCGAGTGCCAGAATTGCAGTGAGACCATTGGCGTCAAGCGGCTCGAAGCACTTCCCTGGACACCCTTTTGCATCGCCTGCCAGGAAAAGGTGGAGCGAGGCGAACTGGAGACGCCGGTTCGCGCCGCCTGACCGGCTCCCTGCTGGATCGGCCATCGGGGCACCCTCGCGTGCCCCGTTTGGCTATTTCTTAGGGTGAAATCGTGGTTTTTTGACCCTAAAATCGCGCCGCTGCTACACTTTCCCTATCAACTTTTCTGAGAGCCCGCGGGCTGACCTGCCCGCCAACGCGCATCGCGCCTAGCTCTTTCTGCAAGGACTTCAGTGGACGCACAGACCCGCAGCGCGCTTAAGAAGGAAGACCCATTCATTCACTCCACCCAGGTCGGCCTGGACTGGATCGCCGAGAATCGGGCCAAGGCCCTCCGTATCGCGATCGGAGTGCTGGTTGTCATTGCCCTCGCCATTGGTGGCATAGTCGTCTACCAGCAACGCTCAGCGGCCGCCGCAAATGCCCTGGGGAGTGCCCTCAGCGTCTACAGCACGCCCATCACCGACCCGGCACAGCCGGTCCCTCCGGGCATGAAGACCTTCGCCACAGCCGCGGATCGGGCAAAGGCAGCGAATCCGCTCTTTGAGGATGTGGCAAAGCGCTATGGCAGCACCACGCCCGGCGAGAATGCGCTCTACTTTGCTGCCCTCACCGCGGGTGAGATGGGCAACAATACCGCCGCGGAGGCAGGTTTCCGCAAGGCAGGCGATCTGCGCGACGCGAACATCGCGTCGCTGGCGCACCTCGCACTCGCAAACCTGCTGACGCAGCATGGCCAGACCGGGGAGGCGATCAAGCTCTATCAGAATCTGATCAACCATCCGACCGCCACTGTGCCTGCCGCGACCGCGCAGTTGCAGCTCGCCCAACTCTATGAGGCCAGCAACAATGTGGCCGAAGCGAACAAGATTTATGCTCTGCTCAAGGCCAAGGACCTCACCACGGCCGCAGGCCAGATCGCCGCGCAAAGGCTGTCCGGCCAGCACTGATCCGGCCGTGATGCCACCGCTCTCTCAGCACCGGTCTCCCGGCCGGTGCCTGCCTCATATTTTTTGCCAGAAGCACGATTTGGGGCCATTCTCGTGAGCGAAACGACCCCGCCCAGCGTCAGTGAAAACAAGCGCATGGGTAGCTATGAGGCAAATCTGACCGGGCTGCTTCCAATGCCGGAAACGACCGCTGTGGCGGCGCCGGACCGGACTGCGGAATTGACCGCGCTGGTCCATGAGTATTCAGGCACGCTCTATCGGGTGGCCTTTTCCATCTCGCGCAACGCCGCAGAGGCCGAAGACATGGTGCAGGAAACCTTCCTGCGCGTGCTGCGTCATCGCGACCGCCTGCCCGAGATACGGGATGCCCGCGTCTGGCTCATCCGCATTACCTGGAACCTGGTACTGGACCGCAAGCGCCGGCAAAAGACCAGGCCGGAGAACGAAGACATCAGCGAACTGGTCCGCGTGCTTCCCGCCAAGGATCTGCGTGCCGATCAGGCCGTGATCGCGGCGCAACGGTATGCACGCGTGATCGCGCTGATGGATGAGTTACCCGCAAAAGAACGCCAGGCGCTGCTGCTCTCCGCGCTCGAAGAGCTTTCGAATGCGGAGATCGCGTCGGTGCTCGGCATCACCGAATCTTCTGTGCGCTCACGCCTCTTCCGCGCTCGTCGCGATCTGGCGGAGAAGCTGCGCAAGGAGGGACTGAAGTCATGAACTCATCCGATCCGACCCTCCGCCACACCGGCGTCAACATTGGCATCGACGACACACAAGAGATTGATGGAGCACTTGCATTCCTGGCTGCTGTGCAGCCAAGAGACGGTCTGGAGCAGCGCATCCTCACCCACCTCGCCGCTGCCCCGGCACTGCCTTGGTATCGACGATTTGCGTCTGCCTCGATGGGACATCACCGCTGGGCGCTGGCCGCCGCCTCTGTCGTGATCGTTGCCGGGAGCGTCACCATGACCACCTATCGCCATCACTCCGCTGCCGTACCTTTACCCGCGGTGGCGCACATACCGCATGCTGCGCCGCAGGCAGCCGCGGCTGCGGCAAGTGTCGGCGTCAGCGATCATCCGCTGGAGGTGAATAAGGCGAAGACGCGGCATCGCGGCGTCCATAAGTCCTATCGCGCCATCCATGAACGGGTTCCGCTGCCGCGCGGGACCGCCGCGCCCATGCGACCGAACGCGACACCGGTCACGCAGTAGAGCACTTTCGGTATAGATGTAGACCCAGCGACCGCTCTGGTGGCTTTGGGTTCAGGAAAAGCCACACCAAATGCCTCTCGGCGGTTCACAGTATTACCGAAACTGCTCTAGCTGCTTCGCCGGTATCGGGTCTGCTCTTCGAACTAACGTTTCTCCGATTTGGTTCCCATGCCGAGAAGCATATGCACCAGGGCCAGGATCACCGCACCGACAAAAGCCGAACCGAAGGTGTCCACATGAAAGCCGGGCACCAGACGCGATGCGAGCATCAGCACGAAGGCGTTGATGACCAGCAGGAATAGACCGAGCGTGAGGATGCTCAGCGGGAAGGTAAGGATCTTCAGCAGCAGGCCGAGCGTCGCGTTCAGCAGACCGATGACCACGACCGCGATCAGTGCGGACGCCCAGCCGCGAATGTGAAAGCCCGGAACGAAATAAGCGATCACAAAGAGCGTAATCGCACCGACGATCCAACGCAGCAGCAGTCCAAGCATGCGCACCTCTTTCCCTCATCGGGGTGAGCCTACGTTAGCATGAAGGCAGCCTTGCGTACCTTAGAGCATTTTCGGGATAGGTGTAGACCGTCCAGCGACCGCTCTGGTGGCTTTTCGTTAAGGAAAAGCCACACTGAATGCCTCTCGGCGGCTCACAATATTACCGAAAATGCTTTAGCTGCCTATCTCATGCTTCTGGCAGACCGGACACCAGTAGAGTGTGCGACCTGCCATTTCCTGACTTCGGATCGCCGTGCCGCAGACCAAACACGGTTTTCCCTTGCGCCTATATACATAGTGCACTTCGTCCCGCTCGGCTGGCCCGCGCGGATGCGGCCTGTCCTTGGGGCGCGTCGTGACGATGCGGCGGTCGA
>DASQRJ010000151.1:0-3604 GCA_035642955.1 Acidobacteriaceae bacterium | reverse complement strand
GTGAGTGTTCGTGACGATGATCGTGGCCGCGTTCGTGCTCGTGCGGGGCGTCGGCATCGCGACCATCCACCAGTACACGAGCCTTACGCGCGGCGATGCCGCTACGATCCACGGGCTCAAAGACCAGGGTTGCTCCCAGGTTGAGCGACGCGGCGGTTTGCTGGAGGAGCGCAGGCGAGACGCCTACATCGATGAGAGCGCCGAGCAGCATGTCGCCGCTGAGGCCGGCAAAGCATTCGAGATAGCCGATACGCATGGTTGTTTTCTCTGATGCAGCTACTTGTTCTGCCGGGTGAGCACGGCCAGCGGCAGCACTTCGTTCATGGAACCGGAGCGGTAGCCGTCGCAGTCGACAGCGGCGTACTGGAAGCCGGCGGCACGGACGGCGGCGCCGATGCGCTGGAAGGTCTCGCGGTGGAGCGCGCTGTCCATTTCTTCCGGCGCGATTTCGACGCGGGCGATGGTGCCGTGATGGCGTACGCGGAAGCGGCGCAGGCCGAGAGCGGCCAGCGCCTCCTCGGCGCGTTCGACTTGTTCCAGCACCTCCGGCGTGACGCGACGCCCGTACTCGATGCGCGAGGAGAGGCACGCGGAGGCAGGCTTGTCCCAGACGTCGAGGGCCGCGGCGCGGGCCAGGGCGCGGACGTCTTCTTTGGTGAGGCCAACGTCGGCGAGCGGCGCGAGCACGGCGTGGGCCGCGGCGGCCTGCTGGCCGGGGCGGTAGTCGCGGGTGTCGTCGGCATTGAGGCCATAGACGACACGCGCGATACCCCGAGCGGTGCGCTCCTGCTCGAGCACGGTGAAGAGCTCGTCCTTGCAGTGGAAGCAGCGGGTGGCGTCGTTGCGGGCGTAGTCTTCGTTGGCCAGCTCTCCGGTGGCGACGGTGACGAGGGGAATGGATTGCGAAGCGGCGAAGTCGATGGCCTCGCGCAGATGACGGCGGGAGAGCGAGGCGGAGTCCGCGACGATAGCCAGCATGCCGCTGCCGAGCACAGTGTGGGCAGCGTAGGCAAGATAGGCGGAATCGACCCCGCCGGAGTAGGCGACGATGACGCTTCCGAGCTCATGCAGGCGGCGATGGAGCGCTTCCCGCTTTGCCGTTAATGCGGCAGAGAGGCTGGCGGACGGCGGGTCGGAGATAGCGGTGGTGGCAGCCGACTTGAGAACATGATGTCTCTGCATGATCTGCATCTCCTTCGCTATGCGATACACGGCCGAACCAGTGTGGTCGCTTTGCGTCCTGCGCCGGGCAGATTAGGCTAGTAAGGGAACGCCGCAGTGAGAACGATCCCCTTCTTCCGAGCCACCACTCCGCTGACCCCCGCCGAACGGCTGGCGAAGCGACGCCTTGTCTTCAAGGATACGCTTGCCCTGCTGGGCGTTTTCGCCGTGACCTGCGTGCTGGCGGTGCTGACCTGGCTGATCTTCCGATCGTATTCACAACATCAAAGTGACGCGGCAGCACGCTGGAAACGGCGCGGCGAGCAGGCCCTGCAGAGTCACAACGCCATGGCCGCTGTTTACGACCTACGGACGGCGCTGGGCTACGGGCAGGACGATCCCGGAACCGAGATAGAGCTTGCCGAGGCTCTGGCCCAGGTGGGCACCCCACGAAGCCTGCAGGAGGCTACGGTTTACCTGAATACGCTGTGGGAGAAGGAGCCGGGCAACGGAAACATCAATCTGCAACTGGCGCGGGTGCTGGCGCAGCAGGGGCAGAGGGCGGGGGCTCTGGAGCATTATCACGCGGCCATTTACGGGGTGTGGGAGGGCAACGGCGCAGTACAGGGACGGCAGGCACGGCTGGAGCTGGCGCGTTACCTGATCCAAGAGAAAAGGTTTGGGGATGCGCGGGATGAATTACTGATTGCCGCCGGCAACGACAAGACGACGCCGACGCTGATGGAGGTTGCCAGGCTGATGGCAGAGGCACATGGGCCCTCGGATGCATTGCGTTTCTATCGCGAAGTGGCGGGACGCAAGCCGGTGGAGGTGCAGGCACTGGAGGGGGCGGGCCAGATGGCATTCCTGCTGTCAAAGTACAAGTTGGCGCGCGGCTATCTGGACAGAGCACTGAAGGCAAGCAATGCCGCGCATCCGCTGATGGACAGAGCGCTGGCAGAAAAGAATCTGCAGATTGCAAATGCAGTGGTGGCTATCTACCCCTCCGAGGAGCTGCCGCAACGGGAGCGGCTGCGCCGCGTGGTGCAAGCGTATGCGGTGGCCCGGAGGCGTTACACCGCCTGCGCGAACGGTAACGCGGGACAGAGCAATGCGCCGCTGAACGGCAAGGCGCAGATACAGAACAACGAGCAGATGGCCGCACTGGCAAACCGCTGGCAGAGCGCGAAACCCAGATTGACGGTGGCGGAGCTGACGGACGACGCGCAACTGGAGAAAGCGACGATGCAACTGGTGTACGACACGGAACAGGTAACGCTGCAGGTGTGTGGAGAGCCGACGGGGAAAGATGCGGCGCTGCTGCGCATTGCCGCGTCGCCGGATTCCGTCGATCAGCAATGAAAGATCGGTGACTGCATAAATCTATGAATACACAGGACGCATGAGCACGGCAGACACAAGCACGAAGGTGAAGATGGGAACCGCGACAACGGTGCTTCCGGAGACGATGGCCGCCGCGGAGCCGCCGCGGATGTCGCAGATCGACCTGCTGAAGATCGCGCCGACGCGTGATGAGCGGCTGTTCCTGGTGCTGTCGATCTTCATCGGCATCATCTCCGGTCTGCTGGTGGTGAGCTTCCGTATCGCGATCAGCTGGGTGCAGGCGCTCACCCTGGGGTCGGCGCCGCAGCCGGGCCTGCTGCGGCTTATTTTCGTGCCGGTCATCATAGGCGCGGTCGTAGCGGCGCTGGTGCAGCTATTCTTTCCGGCGGCGCGCGGTAGTGGGGTGAACCAGACCAAGGCCGCGCTCTACATCTACAACGGGTACATCTCGTTCAAGACGGTGATCGGCAAGTTCATCACCTCGGCGCTGGCGCTGGGCGGCGGCTTCTCGCTGGGACCGGAGGATCCTTCGCTGCAGATTGGCGCCGGCGTGGCTTCGGTGATCAGCCGCAGGCTGGGAATGAGCCGGCAGCGGCTGCGGCTGTTCGCACCCGTGGGCGCGGCGGCGGGGCTGGCGGCCGCGTTCAACGCGCCGATTGCGGCGATCCTGTTCGTCATTGAAGAGGTTATCGGACGGTGGAGCGCGGCGGTGCTGGGCTCGGTGGTGCTGTCGGCGATATCGAGCGTGGTGGTGGCGCGGCGGTTCTGGGGATCGGAGCCGATGTTCAAGATTCCGTCGATCACGGTGACGGATTCGCGCGAGCTGCTGGCCTATGCCGTGCTGGGCGTGATCGGGGGGTTGGCAGCAAGTATCTTTTCTCACGCGCTGGGCTACCTGCGACCGCGGTTACGCAGCCTGCCACGCTGGACGTCCTTCGTGCAGATACCGATTGCGGGGCTTGGAGTGGGGCTGATCGGTTTTTTCGGATTCCCGCAGATCATGGGACCGGGATATGAGGTCATCAATAGCGCGCTGCACGGGCAGTTCACCTGGAAGCTGCTGCTGGTGCTGGCGCTGTTGAAGATTCTGGCGACAACG
>DASQRJ010000150.1:0-3241 GCA_035642955.1 Acidobacteriaceae bacterium | reverse complement strand
CCTGACGAAGCTCGTTGCGCACCACGTCGCGCTGGTTGGTCAATCTCACGCGATCCAGCTTTTCGAGTAGAAAGCCCATGCGATCGCTCTCCAGCCAAAGCGCCAGTTCGAGTTCATTGCTCGGCACCGTCTCAAAGTAGTTGGTGCGGTCGAAGTCGGTGGTGCCATTGATGTCGGTCGCGCCAGCGCCTTCGAGATAGCGGAAGTGCGCCTTCTCGCCCACATGCTCGGATCCTTCGAACATCATGTGCTCGAACAGGTGCGCGAATCCTGTGCGGCCCTGCACCTCGTTCACCGGTCCCACGTGATACCACAGGTCGACCGCCACCAGCGGCAGGCGATGATCCTCGTGCAGCAGTACGGTCAATCCATTGGGCAACGTGTAGCGCTCATAGGCGAGCGCTGGAACCTTCAGCGGCCGGGTGGGAGCAAGCTTTGGGGCGGGCTGCGCCAGCGATACCACGGCAAGTGCAGAAACCGCTGCGGCGACAAAAGACAGGCGCGCGCCGCGAATAAGGTTGGTGAGCATCAAAATTCTCCCGAATGATGTGTCAGAGCGTGAGGCAAACGCACAGACAGTGTGACGTGGAAGGGTCCGTTCTGCGCAGCCGTTCCTTGAGAGAACTGAGAGAACGGCCGCGTTCGGAGTGGCGTTCTAACTTCCCCCTCGGTGCTTTTGCTTTAGCGGCACAATCATATCTGGAAAATCTCCGAATTCCGGTCCAGAAGATGCCCTCTTTTTTGTCAACCTGCACAACGCGTTTACGCCATCCGACGGGTTACGCGGACGCCTTCTGGGAGGTTTTCGCATCCGGGTTCGGAAGCTGCACGGGGTTCGGCAGCGCGCTGATGTGATCGATGGGATCGACGTGCGTAGGCGAGGTCAGGTCGAGTGGTCCCTGCTGGACGGGCGTTCGATCCGGAACCAGCGCATTCCACCCCGGCAACTTCTGATTACCCATGATCAGCCGCGCCCCATGGCCAAGCGTCAGGTAGGTCCATGCCCACTGAATGATGACCAGGAGGCGGTTGCGGAAGCCAACCAGAAAGACGATGTGCACCATGAGCCAGGTCGCCCAGGCGGGAAAGCCGCTCCAGTGTGCCTTGAAGGGCCACTTCACGTCGGCGACGGCCCGGTTGCGCCCAATCGTCGCCATGTCGCCTTTGTCGAAATAGTGGAAGGGCTTGCGTGGCCGCCCCGTCATGTCGGCTTCGATCATGTGTGCCGCCTGCGTGCCCATCTGCATCGCGGGTTGCGCCACCCCAGGGACCGGCTTGCCGTTCTCCGTCACATCCGCCAGATCGCCACAGACAAAGACGTTCCGCAAACCCGGCGGATTGAGATACCGATCGACGGTCACAGCACCGCGGCGGTTCACGGGCGTGCCGAGCATCTTGCCCAGAGGCGATGCCTGCACCCCAGCCGCCCACAAGGTCACCAGGGAATCGAATCGCTCGGTGTTTGGCGCTTTGCCGACGACCACATAGCCGGGCTCAATATCCGTCACGGTCTTGCCGGTCATGATCTCGACGCCCAGCTCTTCCAGTTGCTCGACGGCCTTCGCCTGCAAATCGGCAGGGTAGGAGGGCAGGATATGCGGGCCGCCTTCCACTAACAGCACGCGTGTCTTCGTGGTGTCGATGTGCCGGTAGTCCTCCTGCAGGAAGAGAGAGGCAATATCGCGGATGGCGCCCGCCAGCTCCACGCCGGTAGGACCACCGCCAACGATGACAAAGTTCAGTGGCGGGTGCGAACCGGTCTCGACCGCCTCACGCTCCGCGAGCTCGTAGGCGAGCATGATGCGACGTCGCATCTCCCGCGCATCATCCAGCGTCTTCAGTCCTGGCGCGAGCTTCGCCCAACTATCGTTGCCGAAATAACTGTGGGTCGAACCGGTTCCCAGGATCAGGTAGCCGTAGTCGATCTTGGCATTGCTCCGCAGCAGCACGCGCTGTTGCACGGTATCGATCCCGACTACCTCGTCCATCAGCACTTCCGTGTTCTTCTTGTGCCGCAGAACGGTGCGAATGGGCTGCGCAATATCGGCCGGGGACAGCACGCCTACCGCCACCTGGTACAGGAGCGGCTGGAAGGTGTGATGATTCTGGCGGTCGATCACGATGACATCCACGGCCATATCGCCCAGCGCCAGCGCCGCGTTCAATCCCGCGAAGCCAGCCCCGAGTACGACCACGCGCGGCCGCGTGGGCGTCTTCAGTAAGCTTTGTCCATTCGTTACGGTCATGGTCGCTCCTGCGCTCACAACGTATACCGTATACCTGAGTGATGCGCGCCGAGCGAGCTTCGCTTCGGCGTTACTTTTCCGGGCGCTTCGGCTGCTGCAGCGTCCGGATGCAGATTTTCGGCCGCGCTCAGACGATGTATCTTCGCCATGCCAGCCGAAGCATTCAAATCTCCGGATAAAAGTCGAAAAAGGCGTCGATGCTCTGCTTCAACTGATTCTCGATCTGCTCGCGTGAGCCCTCCAGCACATGCATGGTCACCTGTGCCTCATTGCCATTGTTCAAGGCTACCGGCGCCGAACCCACCTGCTTTACCTCGTCTGCCGGCAACAGCCGCATTCCATATACCAGGACCAGATCCGCCATCTCTTGCGCTCCCCTCCCGCAGCTGCGAGCTGCGGAGTCGTTTTTGCGTGTTTAGAATCAAAGATGCACATTGCAGCACAAAGAGATCATGGCAGACATCGTTCGCGACACAGTGATTCTGGGCTCCGGCTGCGCCGGGCTCACGGCAGCAATCTACACCGCACGCGCCAACCTGAAACCTCTGGTCGTGGAAGGACACGAGCCGGGGGGCCAACTCTCCATTACCACGCTGGTAGAGAACTTTCCCGGCTGGCCGGCTGGCATTCAAGGCCCCGAACTTATTGAGAACATGAAGAAACAGGCCACACGGTTCGGTGCCGAATTCCGCATGGCCCACCTGGTCTCCGCCGACCTGTCGCAGCGTCCCTTCGTTCTGAACCTGGGCTCGGAGACCATCCGCACCCGCACGCTGATCATCGCCAGCGGCGCCTCCGCGCGTTGGCTGGGGCTGCCATCGGAGCAGGCACTGATTGGCCACGGCGTCTCTTCCTGCGCGACATGCGATGGATTCTTCTTCTCCGGCAAGGAGGTCGCCGTGATCGGCGGCGGCGATTCGGCCATGGAAGAGGCTCTGTTCCTGACGCGGTTCGCCTCGAAGGTCACAATTATCAATCGCAGCGAGAACTTCCGC
>DASQRJ010000149.1:0-3855 GCA_035642955.1 Acidobacteriaceae bacterium | reverse complement strand
TGCATCCCGGCGCGTTGATTTACCCGCTCTTCCTGTGTCCCGGAGAAGGCGTGCGCCGCGAGGTGAAGTCGATGCCCGGCGTCTACAACGTCTCGGTCGACGAGGCGGTGAAGGAGGCGGAGCAGGCTGCCTCGCTGGGCCTGGGCGGACTCCTGCTCTTCGGCTTGCCGGAGACCAAGGACGAACAGGGGAGCGGCGCTTACGATCCGAATGGCATCACGCAGCAGGGGCTGCGCGCGCTGAAGCAGAGTTCCGCCGCGAAGAAACTGGTGCTGATCGCCGACGTCTGCCTGTGCGAATACACCTCCCACGGACATTGCGGCGTGGTCGACCGCGATGGCGACGAGTTCCACGTCGACAACGATGCCACGCTGGATCTGCTGGCGAAGACGGCCGCATCGCTCGCCGAGGCGGGGGCGGATATCGTAGCCCCATCGGACATGATGGACGGGCGCGTGGCCGCCATTCGCGATGAGCTGGACGAGGATGGATTCGAGCAGGTGCCGGTGCTCTCCTATGCATCGAAGTTCGCCTCGGCCTTCTACGGGCCGTTTCGCGAAGCGGCCGACTCCGCACCGCAGTTCGGCGACCGGCGCACCTATCAGATGGACGGAGCGAATCTGCGCGAGGCGATGCGCGAGATCGAGCAGGACCTGGGCGAAGGTGCAGACATGATCCTGATGAAGCCGGCGATGCCGTATCTGGACGTGATCCACGCCGCGCGCGGGCGCTTCGACGTGCCGATGGGTGCCTACCAGGTTTCGGGCGAGTACTCCATGATGCAGGCCGCCTTCGAACGTGGCTGGCTGGAGCGCGAACGCGCAATGCTGGAGTCGTTGATCTCGATTCGCCGTGCCGGCGCCGACTTCATCGTGACCTACTTCGCCAAGGAAGCCGCGAAGCTGTTGTAGACCCGTTTCACAAATACTGTTTGCTCACTCACATTCTCGACGAGCAGCTTTTCTTAACGGAAAAGCTGCATCGGTAGCTTTTGCAAGCCCGGGCGATTTTGTGAAAACGGGTAGACGCGTTAATTCCGTTCGAGCAGCGCGCGGAACTGCGCTTCCAGACGCGCGGTGAACTCCTGCGGCGTTTCGCCCGCCTCCATCGTCATCGGATCGCCCACGCGAATCATCACTGTGCCCGGCCGGAACCAGCGCCGTTTGCGCTGCTTGATCTCGCCCAGACCCACCATGGCGACCGGCAGCACGGGTGCTGCGGATTCGCGCGCCAGCAGCCCGATGCCCGACTGGAATGCGCCCAGCGTTGCATCGGCGGAGCGGCGTCCCTCGGGAAAGACGATCACCGACATGCCGTGATCCAGCGCCGCGCCGGCGTGCGCGAAGCTGCGGCGAAAGCCCGGGCCTTGTGGCAGTGGAAAGACGTTGAAGAGCGCCGTGACCAGCCAATACGCGAGCGGTGTGAGTGGGCGGAGCCAGGCGTGCCGCTCCGCGCGCGCGTGACGCCAGCCCGTCAGCAGGCCGCCGGCCATCGCCACTGCGGTATGGCGCCGGATGTACGCGGGCAACGCGGCAAGCGCCAGCGGGAGATCGAAGGCGGTGACGTGGTTGGCCACGATGAGCATCGGTTTGCTCGATGCAATAGAGTGTGGCCGTACCACTCGCGGAGCTAGCAAGAGATGCGTCAGCGGCATCGAGACGCACTCCAGGAATGCGATACGCAGCCAGCGGATGGGTGCACTCCAGGGCCAGCGCGGATAGACCGTGTCGTCCGGGACCGGCGCGCGGCTCGGAGGAGTTTGTGCAGCAGCGCTGCTCGCGGGGCTCGTGACGGCCGTTTCGGAAGTTTCCGCATGCGGAGCGATGAGCCCGCGCAGATCGCCAACGGTTCTTACCTGTTGCCACGCGTCATCGGGAATCTCGACGGCGAAACGCTGCTCCAGCGTGCTCTGCAGTTCAACCATGCCCAGGCTGTCGATACCAACGTCTTCGCTGAGACGGCTTTGGTCGGAGACGTTCTCCGCACGTGCGCCGGGCATCGCGCGCAGCGCCTGTATCAAAGCGTCATCGCCAACGCTGACCTCGCCTTCGGAGCTGAACACAAGTTGTGCGCGGCCCGCTACGTCGTGGCGCTTCACCTTGCCCGTGGTGGTGCGGGGAAACTCCGGATCGGGCCACAGCAGCCAGCGGCGTATCTGCTGATAGTCGGCAAGCATTGCGTTTGCCGACGTGACCGCGGCTTCAGCCATCGCCGCATCGCTCATCAGCAGTGCCGCCGCGGGCTGTGGACCACCGCCGCCGTCGAATGCAAAGGCGCACGCATCCCGTACCCCGGGCTGATGTGTCAGAGCGGACTCGAGATCCTGCGGATGCACGTTCAGTCCCGCCGCAGTCACGATGAGATCGCTCTTGCGGCCGGCAAAGACGAGTTCACCCTGCGCGTTCCGCGCAGCCAGGTCGCCGGTGTGCAGCCAGCCCTCTTCCGCGTTGCGCGCCTGCGCTTGCCCCGCGCGCCACTCGGCGTCGGCGATGGAATCTCCGCGGACGAGAATCTCTCCGTCATCGGCGACGCGTACCTCTCGGCCGGCAAGGGGTTTCCCGATGCTGCCGCGCGCGGTGTGGAAGGGATGGTTGAGCGTGACCAGCGCGGTGGTTTCGGTCATGCCGTAGCCCTGGATGAGCGCGAAGCCGAGGCGCGTCCAGAACTGTTCCACGTCCTCGGGCAGCGTTGCGCCGCCGCAGACCAGGGCCCAGAACTTCCAGCCGAAGAGGCGATGCTGGCGGCGGAAGCGCCACCAGCGCCCGGGGGCGGAGATCTGATGTGCTCCGTCGAGCCGCGCGCTGAGTGCGCTATCGGTACGGACAAGATGGCTGCGCAGCAGTTCCAGCACGCGCGGCACGGCGGCCAATACGGAGATGCGTCGCGTGCGAATGAGCTGGATGAGGCGCGGTGCGTCGAGGCGGGACTCGAAGTGGACTTCGCCGGCGAGCAGGGGTGGCACCCAAAGGCCCATGAGCTGTCCGAAGACATGGGAGAGCGGCAGCGTGTGGAGGAAGCGCAGCGGGTGAAAAAGGCCCTCGTAGCGTCGGTAGCGGGCGATCTCGCGCTCGATGGGGTCAAGCGAGGCGAGGACGTTGCCATGGGTATGGACGATCCCCTTCGGCTCCGAGGTCGTGCCGGAAGTGAAGATGATCTGGAGCGGCGTCGTGCGATTGAGGGTGGCAGCCGGCGTGTAATCGGGCGCGGGAAGCTCCGCTGCATCCAGCGCCAGGGCTGGGACATCAGATGGCAGGAGCTTCTGCAACAGTGACGGATCGCCGACCAGCAGCCGTGGAGAGGTCTCGGCGATGACCCGCTGGGCGAAGCGCGGATCGCCGGCGGCATCGAGCGGCACAACAAGGATGCCGCGCAGCACGCAGCCGTAGAAGGCGGCGATCCACGCCGCAGAGTTCTGGCCCCAGAGCAGGATGCGATCGCCGGAGTTGATGCGGCGGCGTGCGAACTCGGCGGCGAAGCGGGCGCTGAGCTCGGCTAAGTCCGCGTAGGTCGAGGGCAGGCTGCGATTGCCGCTGTGGCTGACGGCCGCGCGATCCCGGCCGTAGCGGCGGAAGTCATCGAGCAGCGTGGCCAAATGCGGACGGGCCGGATGCGGACGCACAAGGCTAGTGTGTCACATGCCGTAGAATGATGTGTTTGGCCCAACGCGACAGCGTTGATCGGACGAAGGGGAGCGAAGACTTTGGCAGAGACTATTTACGATGTGGCGGTGATCGGTGGTGGGCCGGCGGGGTATACGGCGGCCATCCGCGCAGGGCAATTGGGACTGAAGGTGGCGCTGATCGAGCGCGAGTCGAAGCTGGGCGGCACCTGCCTGCACGTGGGCTGCATCCCGAC
>DASQRJ010000148.1:0-2419 GCA_035642955.1 Acidobacteriaceae bacterium | reverse complement strand
ATTACTGCGGCAATAGAAGACTATGAAGCAAAGAAACCTAAGCCGACAGCGCCTGCGACAGTCGGCGTTACAACTAAGTAGTTAAAGGTCGTAGTCGTTGTTGTGCGCGCATTGTGAAAGCCTGCAGGGGTACGGCTTTTTCGCCGCTCCGGTCGGGATGTCGAGCGAGTAGGAGTCTACGCGGTGACCAGCGAGCCGACGCGCTCTCCGGAGACGACGCGGAGGATGTTGCCGGGCTTGTTCATGTTGAAGATGATCATGGGCATGTCGTTGTCCTTGCAGAGCGAGACGGCGGTCATGTCCATGACCTTGAGGCCGCGCTGCAGGACTTCGAGGTAGGTGATCTCTTCATATTTAACGGCGTCCTTGATGAGGACGGGGTCGGCACTGTAGATGCCGTCGACCTTGGTGGCTTTGAGCAGGACGTCGGCTTTGATCTCCATGGCACGGAGCGACGCGGCGGTGTCGGTGGAGAAATACGGATTGCCGGTGCCGGCAGCAAAGATGACGACGCGGCCCTTTTCGAGATGGCGGATGGCGCGGCGGCGGATGTAGGGCTCCGCGACCTGATTCATCTCGATGGCGGACATGACGCGGCTGTGAACACCGCACTTTTCCAGAGCGTCCTGGAAGGCAAGCGAGTTGATGACGGTGCCCAGCATGCCCATATGGTCGGCGGAGACGCGGTCCATGTGGCGCGCCTGTTCGGCGACTCCGCGGAAGAAGTTACCGCCGCCGATGACGATGGCCACTTCGACGCCTGAGCTGCGGACCTCGGCGATCTCCATGCTGATCTGGTGAACGGTGTCGACGTCGACACCGAAGCCGCGTCCGGCGGCGAGGGCTTCGCCTGAGAGCTTGAGCAGGATCCGCTTATACATGCTCCTGCGAGTATCGCACACAGTGCATTGCGCCTAGATAACGAGCCGGCCTGCGGAATGTCCGGGATTTGACAGCGTTTTACGGTCGATTGGACATCCCTTGTCCTCGATAGATTGCAACGACAGATGGCAACGATAGATGGCAACGACGCCTGCGATTCGCCCCGGAGACGGCGGAGCCCGGCGGGGCTTATCCTGTCGGGGCGGAGGATTGGCATGCCTGGGTGCCGCCTGAAGCCGAAGATGCCGCTGGGGGCGCTGGTGGAGTGCCTGTGGTACTGGGAGGGCATGCCGGGGCCGCATCTGCAGGAACGTCTGCTGCCACAGGCGCAGGCGGCGATGATCCTGAATCTGCGCGAGGAGCCGATCGCGATCTACGAGGATACGCGAGGCGCCGGGCTCTACGGGACAGCGGTATTTTCCGGCGCGCGCTCCAACTGCTTCACCATCGATTGCAACCAGCAGGAGCGCGTGGTGGGGGTGCAGTTCGCGCCCGGTGGGGCGTTTCCCTTCTTCCGCATGCCGATGTCGGAGCTGGAAGATAGCTCCTTCAACATGACCGACCTGTGGGGCAACGCGGCGGGCTGGATGCGCGAGCGCGTGATGGCGGCGCAGACGCCGCGGGCGATGCTCGAAGAGCTGGAGCGGTGCCTGCTGGAGCAGCTCGGCGCGGCGGGTTGCGACGCGAGAACGGTCTTCGGCAAGACCGCCGGGGCGGGTCTCGGCATTGCCGAGAGGCTGCATCCCGCGGTCGTCTACATGGCGGGTGAGCTGGATATCTGCGATGGCCCGGGGCGGGTTCATGCCGTGACGGGACGGATTGGGATGAGCCAGCGGCGGCTGACGCAGATCTTCCACGAACAGGTGGGCGTGTCGCCGAAGACCTTTCATCGGGTGCGGCGCTTCCAGCACACGCTGCAACGGCTGCGCAGCCTGCGGCGCGTGGACTGGGCCGGTCTTGCGGTGGAGTGCGGCTACTACGATCAGGCTCATCTGAGTCATGATTTCCGCCAGATTGCCGGGATGACGCCGAGCGCCTATCTGGCCGCCGGCACCGATCACATGAACCATGTGCCGCTCAAAGACTGAGGGCTGCGATTGAGGGTTTCCGGTTTTTACAAGACGGGAGGCGTTTGCGAAGAGCAGAATCGCGTGCATCAGAATTGCGGGCATCAGAATTGCGGGCACAAAAGGAGAGTTGCGATGGCGCGAGTGAATCCGATTCCTGAGGGTCACCACAGTGTGCAGCCCTACATGATCTTCGCCGGCTGCGTGAAGGCGATGGAGTTTTATGCGAAGGCCTTTGGCGCACGCGAGGTGATGTGCATGAAGAGCCCCGAAGGCGTAGTTGGACATGCCGAGATGCAGTTGGGGGACAGCCGCCTCATGATGGCGGACGAGCATCCGCAGATCGAAGCCTACGGTGCGAAGCACTATGGCGGATCGCCGATCAGCCTGATGTTTTATACCGAGGACTGCGATGGGATGTACGCGCAAGCGATGGCGGCGGGCGCGGAAAGCCTGCGCGAGCCGGCGGA
>DASQRJ010000147.1:0-2675 GCA_035642955.1 Acidobacteriaceae bacterium | reverse complement strand
TGTGCTCCGCCACCATCCAGCGCGGCGGAAAGATCACGAAGTCGATATTCGCCGTGCCGTGAATCTCACTCGGCGCCGTCAATACGGTAAAGATCGAAGGGTCGGGATGGTCGAAGCTCACCGTGTTGATGGTGTTGAAGTGCGCCAGATCGTATTTGTAGGGGGCATAGTTGCCGTGCCAGCCCACCACGTTCAGTGGTGAGTGCTCCATGCCGCTGCACCACAACGAGCCGCCATACTTCGCAATCACCTCCACATGCTCCTGCAGATCTTCATACGCTGCCACCGGGGTCAGGAAGTCGCGTGGATTCGCCAGCCCGTTTGCGCCGATCGGCCCCAGGTCCGGCAGCCGGAACTGCTGCCCGTAGTTCTCGCAGATATAGCCGCGTGCCGCGTGCTCCAGCAGCTCCACGCGGTACTTCAGCCCACGCGGCAGCACGCAGATCTCGCCCGGAGCGACCTCCAGCTTTCCCAGCTCGGTAAAGATCAGCAGCTTGCCCTGCTGCGGCACCAGCAGAAATTCGCCATCCGCATTCCAGAAAAAGCGCTTGTGCATGGAACGTGTCGCCACATAAATATGAATCGCCGCGCCGGACTGCATGGAAGCATCGCCATTGCCGCCCAGGGTCATGATGCCGTCGACAAAATCGACCGCGCCGGGCGGGATTGGTTCCGGATTCCACCGCAATTGGTTGGGCGTGGTGATGGCATCCTCGCACGGCCAGCCGCGGATCAGCCGCTGCACCCGCACCGGTGTATACGGCTTGTGAACGGTCGACGGGCGAATCCGGTAGAGCCAGGAGCGCCGGTTCTGCCCCCGCGGCATGGTGAAGGGCGTGCCGCTGAACTGCTCGGCATAGAGGCCCAGCGGATGCTTCTGCGGGGCATTCTGTCCGATCGGCAAAGCGCCCGGCTCGGCCTCGGTAGCAAATTCGTTCAGAAACCCCGACTGATAACGCAGCTCCGCCATGGCACACTCCTCGGAAACAGCCGTTTATAACACGAATACCGGTGCCGATGTCCGTGATAACGGGTGCGAAGGACCTACTGCGGAACTTTATATACGCTAGGCCGAGTTACATTGGAAGCGTCGTCAAAGCTGTCCGGTGGCAAAGCCGTGCGGCGTCAAAGCCGTGCGATAACACGTGGCGATCACACCAAAAGGATGGAATGGCACAACTCATGCACCGAGCCCCCCGCGGCGCTGGCCGGTTCTTTTTCGCAGCAGCGCTCTGTTTCGCCCCATGCGCGCTGGTGCAGGCACAGTCCGTTCCCGCCCTCAAGCTGATTCCCATGCCCCGCGAGGCGCAACCCGGGAAAGTTCTGTCGCTCGATCGCGGCATCTTCGTCCGGGTCGGCTCGCGCGATGCGGGCGACCGCTTCACCGCCGAGGACCTGCGCGCCACGCTCAAAGAACGCGGCATCCCCAGCCGCACCAGTGGCCCCGTCGTCGACCTGCTGCGCGCTGACACCGCTTCCGGCCGCGCTCTGCTCGCCGCGGCACACGTCACCTTCGATCCCGCCATGCACGACGAGGGATACGTCATTCTGCCGCGCCACCACGGCCTAGCCGTCATCGCAACCACCAGCGCCGGGCTCTTCTACGGCGCGCAGACGGTCAAGCAGCTCATCATTAACCAAAATCCGGGCGGCAACGGCAAGGGCGCCCAGCTGCAGACCGCCACCATCCAGACGGCCACAATCAAGGACTGGCCCGCGCTCCCGCATCGCGGCCTCGACGACGATCTCTCGCGCGGCCCGGTGCCCACACTAGCGTTTCAGAAGCGCCAGGTTCGCACCCTCGCCGCCTACAAGCTCAACATCTACTCGCCGTACTTCGAGCACACCCTGCAATATTCCGCCTCGCCGCTCATCGCGCCGCCCGGCGGCTCTATGTCGGCCGCGGATGTCTTCGAACTCGTCCGCTACGCCGCGCAGTATCACGTCACCGTAGTGCCGGAGCAGGAGGCCTTCGGGCATCTGCACCACGTCCTCAAGTACGAGCAGTTCTCCGCGCTCGGCGAAACCCCCCACGGCCAGGTCCTCTCGCCTGTCCAGCCCGGCTCGCTGGCATTGATCCAGCAGTGGTTTACCCAGATCGCACAGCAGTTCCCCTCACCCTGGGTGCACATCGGCGCCGATGAGACCAACGAACTCGGCAAGGGGCAGACCGCGAACCTCGTCGCCCAACGCGGCCTCGATCAGGTCTATGTCGACTTTCTGACCCAGATCCACCGCGTCATCCAGCCCACAGGCAAGCGCATTCTCTTCTGGGGCGATCTGGCCTGGCACAATCCGGACCTCGTCGCCGCTCTGCCCAAGGACATGATCGGTGTTCCCTGGGTCTACGACGCGAAGCCCAGCTTCGACCAATACATTCAGCCCTTCAACCGCGCCGGTATGGAGGTCTGGGTGGCTCCCGGCGTCAACAACTGGCGCCGCGTCTATCCCGACAGCAACGTCGGCCTCGTCAACATCCAGCACTTCGTCCGCGACGGCCAGCGGATGGGCGCACGCGGCATGCTCAACACCGTCTGGAACGACGATGGCGAAGGCATCTTCGATGAAGACTGGTACGGTGTCCTCTTTGGTGCGGCAGCTTCCTGGCAGCCCGGCGAGAGTTCTCTCCAGCAATTCCAAAGCAGCTATGGCGCGGTCTTCCACGGCGATCTCAG
>DASQRJ010000146.1:0-2220 GCA_035642955.1 Acidobacteriaceae bacterium | reverse complement strand
TCGCGTCGATGCCCGCACGTCATTAGTTGTCGTTGGTGAGCAGCAGAGAGCAGAGGCACTGCCAGTGGGCGGCGCCGATGAGTTCGTCTGCGCGCTGAAGGTCGCGCACGCTGGCGAGATGTTCTTGGCCGTTCTCGAAGGCGATCCGGGCAAGAGTGAGGAGTTCCTCCACGACGCCAGGATTGCCTGCGAACTCCCGCCGAAGGTTTTCAACGACTAAGTCGTGCTCGCGACGGAAGGGCTCTTCGAGTTTTGTCTTGAGCTCTTCCCACGGCAGTGTGTCTCGCACGATGCCGGGAAGCACCAGCAGCCATTGGTCCCGCCGAGCCAGCATGCCGGCGATCAGCGATTCGCAGTCCGGCAGACTGGCGTCGCGCAGCTTGAGAATCTCCGCCAGGGCGCCTGCGAGTTCCGGCTCAGCGGAGTCGCCAAGGTGCGCCAGCGTGCGTTCCGCGGCGAGCGCATACAGCGGCATCGCCTCTTCGATGGGCGACAGTTGGCCGCCCAGCCGGGAGAGCAACGGTGTCTGATACGCGATCGAGAGGGCGAGGGAATCGATGGTCTGAATATTGAGCCGCTGCGGCTGCTGGGTGAGCTGCCAGCCGCGGGCCTCGGCGTGCGCGAGCGCTGCCTTCGCTAACCGGCGAACCTCTCGCTCGTGTGCGCTGGCTGCGGGGTCTTCGCCGTCACTCGCTTTCTCAAGCGCATGCAGAACGCGGACGCGCATCTCTGCGGTAGCTTTGCGCGTGAAGGTGATCGCCAGCACCTGCTCCGGCTCCTCGACGTTGGGCAGCAGTGCCAGATAGCGAAGGGCCAGCAACTCTGTTTTTCCGGAGCCCGCCGGCGCCTGCACCAGGAATGACTCACGCGGATCGAGCGCTTGCGCACGTTCCCTCTCGTCGCTGACCAACGGCAATGGACGCGTCGGGCTCATTCCGTGCTCTCCTCGTCCCCGGAGTCGTCGAGCGCGCTGGTTCCGCGAGACTCCGCCACACGGCAGACCCCCTGCAGCGAACAGTATTGGCAGCTCTTGGGATAGATACGCGGGTCCACCTGCGCTTCGCCGCGCACAAAGCTTTCCGCCAGGTTCAGCAGTGTGCCGCGCCATTCTTCAATCAGATCGTCGGTGTAAGGAGCGGTCACCAGTTGCTTGGCGTCGAGGGCGTCCGACAGATTCGCGCGTACATCATCAACCCGCCCCTTAAAGCTCATCTTCGCCGGGCGCACCTGCGCGAAGAGCGCGCCGACGAGCCTGGTTGCACCGCCGAAGGCGGCATACAGCGGCAACTGCGGCTGCTCCGGCCGCGGACCTTCCCAGCTTGCGGTGGAGACTTCGCCGGTCTTGTAATCGATCAGCAGCTCTCCTCCGGCAACCTGATCGATCCGGTCGGCGCGCACGCGTAGCGAGAGATCACCGACCTGGAGGGTGGCCTTTTCCTCCACGGTAACGATCTGAAATGGCTGACGCGCGGACTCCAGGGCAAGCCAATCCATGACCAGATCGGTAGCGCGCGCTTCTTCCGCTTTCAGGTAGGCACGCTGCCAGGGGTCTCCCTGCTCTGCATTCAGCCAACGGATCGCTGCGGCCGCATGTTCTGCAACGAGTGGCCGCAGCCTCCCTGCACTGCTTGCCTGCAGCAGATCCGCGTGACTGCTGAGATGAACGTGGCCGCCAATATCCTGTGACCAGAGGGTTTGCATCACGCGATGGATCAGGTTGCCGCGATCGCCCGGAGAAAGTCCGCGTCCGGCGATCGATAGTTCATAGGTTCCAAGTCGATGGACGACGAATGCCTGAAACGGACAGTTTGCCTGATCCTTCAGCGCCGATTGCCCCCCATGCGCGACGCCGGTGTGCAGGAGAGGAACCCATGCATCGTCCGCGACGGTCTGGAGCGGAATTGCGCGGGATGTCTCGGCTGCGCCCTGCAGGTGTGCGGGAGCGAAGCTGCTCACCAGCGAAGAAGGGCGCTGTACTGCTTCCTCGGACATCTGTGCGTAGGAGTAGATGATCTCGCCGCAGCTCTCGGCGATGCGTGCCATGGCACGGTCGGCGAGCGCGGTATTGTCTGCCGCGGAGGCATGCGGCATGCCGAGCTCACGTTGCAATGCAATCGGCAACAGCGGGTTGGGACGTCCGGAAGCGGGCCAGCCGGTGTCGGTCGCGCCAAGAAACCACACAGCGTCAAACGACTGTCCGGCGGAGGCGTACGCGCCCAT
>DASQRJ010000145.1:0-2727 GCA_035642955.1 Acidobacteriaceae bacterium | reverse complement strand
GCCGATACCCGAGGCCACGGCCGTCTGGATGCCGGCGACGGTAACCCCGTAGCGTGCCGCCTCGGCACGATCAAGCTCCACATTTATATAGAAACCTTGAGAGACGCGCTCGGAAAAGATAGAACGCACTTGCGGCATGGCCGATAACAGGTTTTGAATTTTCGCAGCCGAACGCTCGATGCCGTCCACATCGGGCCCTTGCACCTTTAACCCAAGCGGCGTCTTAATGCCGGTTAGCTCCATGTCCAGCCGGTTTTCGACCGGCATCGTCCAGGTATTCGAGAGGCCGGGAAACTGGAGCTTATCGTCCATCTCTTGAATCAGTTTTTCGTAGGTCATTCCCGCAGGCCACTGCTCCCGCGGCTTGAGCATGACCGTCGTATCGTACATATCGAGAGGCGCATTGTCGGTCGCACTGTCAGAGCGGCCTACGGCACCGAAGACGCTTGCTACCTCTGGAAAGCTATGAAGAATGCGGTCCTGCTGCTGAAGCAGTACTTTGGCCTGTTCGATGGAGATGCCCGGAAGTGCAGTGGGCATGTAAAGCGTCGAACCTTCAAACAGCGGCGGCATGAACTGACTGCCCAGCTTTGTTACCAGTGGCAGGGTTGCGATCAGGAAGATCAGGTTCACCACAATAGTCAACCAGCGGTGTCGAAGACACCAACGAAGAACCGGCAGGTAGATTGCCTGGGTGATGCGGGAGATGGGATTCGCACTCTCCGGTCGCAGCTTGCCACGGATCAGCATCACCATGAGAACCGGAACCAGCGTGATAGCCAGAATGGAAGACGACCCGACGGCCAGTGTTTTGGTCCACGCCAGCGGGCGGAACATACGCCCTTCCTGCGCTTCAAGCAGGAAGACCGGCAGGAACGAGACAACGATGATCAGAAGAGAGAAGAACAGCGCAGGTCCGACCTGCTTCGCAGCATTAATAAGGATCGTCCTTCGCTCTGGCTCTGACACTGGTTCTGAGCTGTTTTCCTGCCGCTCTGACAGATGACGGTATCCGTTCTCGACCATCACAATCGAAGCGTCCACAAGGACACCAATCGCCAGCGCGATACCACCAAGCGACATGATGTTCGAGGTCACACCCAGCCAGAACATCGGAATAAAGGCCACCACTACTGCGATAGGCAACGCAAGAATGGCGATCAGCGCAGAGCGGAAGTGAAAAAGGAATACGATGATGACGACACTGACGATGACAGCTTCTTCCAGGAGGTCGCGTTGCAGCGTCTTGATCGACGCATCGATCAAACCGGAGCGATCGTACCCCGGCATGATCTCGACACCCGCAGGAAGAGAGGGAGCGATTTCCCGCAGCTTTTGCTTCACCCCATTGATAACGTCGAGCGCATTCATGCCCTGGCGCATGACGATGATGCCGCCGACTGTCTCTCCTTCGCCATTCCACTCGGCAACTCCTTCGCGAATATCCGGGCCGAAGCTCACGGTTCCTAGATCGCGGAGGAGCACAGGCGTTCCATTCTTGCTGCCAACCGCGACGGTTGCGAGATCATCGAGTGACCGCAGATAGCCGAGACCGCGAATCATGTACTCTGCGCCGCTTAGATCGAGCACACGCCCGCCCACCTCATTGGTGCTGGCCTTGACCCGGTCAATCACTGTGGACAACGGAATGCCATAGGCAAGCAGCTTGTTGGGATCGAGCTGTACTTGGTACTGACGGACAAAGCCGCCGATGCTTGCTACTTCAGCAACGCCCGGTACAGTTTCGAGAGCATAGCGCAGATGCCAATCCTGCAAACTGCGCAGGTCGGCGAGGCTGTGTTTGCCGCTCCTGTCTACGATGGCGTACTCGTAGACCCAACCGGCTCCGGTTGCGTCCGGGCCAATCACGGGATGCACATTTTCTGGCAGTCGCCCGCTGATCTGTTGGAGGTATTCGATGACTCTGGAGCGCGCCCAATATAGGTCTGTGCCATCCTGAAAGACCACGTAGACGTAAGAGTCTCCAAACATCGTCTGCGCACGCACAGCTTTGACGTGTGGTGCTGCGAGCAAGCTGGTGACAATCGGATAGGTCACCTGATCTTCAATAACATCGGGCGGCTGGCCCATCCAGTTCGTGTGGACGATGACTTGTACATCGGAGATGTCCGGCAGGGCGTCCAGAGGTACATGCTGAACCGACCAGATGCCAGCGAGAGTCAGTATCAGGACGGCAGCGAAGACGAGAAAGCGATTGCGCGCGCAGACTTCGATAATTCTGGAGAGCATCACATCCCTCCCGTGGCGTTCACGCGCAACTGTTTCATGGCAATGGTTTGTCCACCCTTTTGGGCCGTGATGGTCACCTGCCAGGTGCCGCCTGAGCTCAACGAGCCGCTGCCTTCGTAAAGACCGTTGCCTTTATCGGTCAGCGTCGCGGTGGTATTCATCGCGGCCATACCCATTGCCGGCATCGCGGCCATGTAGAAAGTGACCGTCACGGATGCGCCGGTCACCGGCGTGTTTCCAGGTCCAGTCAGACGGACACGGAAGGAATTGTTGCCTCTATTCGGCGGGTTTGGGTCAGTGGTGAAGTCGATGTTTACTTGTGCAGCGGAAGGAGTATTTGCGGGAGGAGCATTGCTTCCCGCGCCGGGCGGTGGAGGAGTAAACGACCCCGCTGCCGCCTGCAACTGGCTCTCGGAATCGATGAGGAAGTTGGCCGACATGACGATGGACTGATGCGCCTCCAGCCCCTTGAGCACG
>DASQRJ010000144.1:0-4669 GCA_035642955.1 Acidobacteriaceae bacterium | reverse complement strand
GGGCGGCCGCAGCGCGGGCGCCAGGCGAGTGAAGTCCGCATAGAGATAGAACGTCATCAAGACCGTAAGGGCAAACTGCGCCAGGGCAAGCCATATCAGGTTCGAACGCAGGCTTGCCAGCAACGCGGTCACCAGCGTGCTGAGCAACAAATTCAGGTTATTGAAATTCATGCCGCGATGCGCCTGGCCGATCACCATGTAGTTGCCGCTGAAAAACCCGAACACCATGCCGGCAATGATCTGCAGGCTCAACAGGTACAAAATAATCTGCGCCTCGCGAGGCGGCAGGTTGAGGTGCAGCCATGCATCCAACGGAATCAGAAAAATGCCACACAGCAAAACCGCCAAAGAAGCAAAAACAACCAGAAGGATAAACAGTCCCCCTGACTGCAGATGCACACACTCCTCCACCTCACCCCGGTTGTAGTGGATGGTCATCTGCATGTTGGTGTAGGTCTGGATGCCGTAGTTGACGGTAGAGAGGTAGCCGATCGCCGCACTCAGCGCAAGCCATTCCCCGTACAGCGTCACGCCATAACTGTGCAGAAAGAGGGGCGGCAGCAGCAGTTGCGTCAGCAGCGAGACAACCTGCGTCGCATTCTGTGCGGCAAAAAGTTTGGAGACGCGGCCGAGGCTCATGGCGTTCCTGTAGCCTAACCTACCCACGCTAGGGTCACCGCGTGTCTAGCTGGTGACATTTGGCCTGCAGGCGCAACCTTACATCTTGTAGCGGCCGAGGTCCTCGTCGTTCAGGCCCTCCAGCCAGCGGCGGAGCTCCTCCGGCGAGGTATCGCTCGCTCCCGGCGCAAGTTTGGCGATGCGCAGAACCTCTTCGCTCACGTAGATCGGGCAGTCGCAGCGCAGCGCCAGTGCAATCGCATCCGACGGCCGCGCGTCCACCGTCACGCTTTCCCCCTCCTGCCGCATCCACACTACGGCGTAGAAGGTGTCGTTGCGCAGCTCCGTCACCACCACGCGCTCCACGATGGCATTCAGCCCGGTTACCAGATTGCGCAGCAGATCGTGCGTCTGCGGGCGAGGCGCCGTGGCCTTCTCGATCTCGAACAGGATGGCGTTGGCTTCGTAAGGCCCTACCCAGATCGGCAGCACCGTGTCGCTGTCCAGGTCTTTCAGGATGACGATGGGCGCATGCGTGCTCGGATCCATCACCAGCCCGCGGATCTTCATCTCGACGTCCATCGCTTCCTCCCGCCTTTCTTATTAGACGTCATATCAGACGCCCGATCCGATGGCCCGTCCTACCAGGCTGTTGGGAAAGCTCTGCGTCACTTCCACCATGGCGTAGCTGCCGGGTGCGGGAAGAATCGGCCCGTTCGGTACAAAATTCAGCGTGATGTTCTCGGATGTCCGCCCATTCACCTGCCCGCGCTGCGCATTATGCCCTTCAACTGCCACTTCAACAATCTGCCCGATATGTCTAGCGTAATTGCCTCTTTGCCATTCTCTCTGCCGGTCTAACAACACCTGCAGCCGCTTCCCTTTTTCTTCGTCTGGAATCGCGTCAATCATCACCAGAGCCGGCGTGTTCGGCCGCGCTGAATACTTGAACGCGAAGACCGCATCGTACTGCACCGTTTCCAGCAGGCTCAGCGTCTCCTCAAACTCCGCTACCGTCTCGCCCGGGAAGCCCACGATGATGTCGGTCGTGATGCTGATCGGCCGCCGCGATTGCTTCACCCACCCGATGCGCTCCAGGTACTGCTCGCGCGTATACTCGCGCTGCATGCGTTTCAGCGTCGTGCTCTATCCGCTCTGCACCGGCAGGTGCACGTGATTGCATAGCGCTGGCGCCGCCTCGATCGCCTCGACGATGTCCTGAGTAAAGTCGCGCGGATGCGAGGTGGTAAAGCGCACGCGCCGGATCCCCGGAATCTCAGCCACCGCTGCCAGTAACTCCGCAAAGCTCCGCTTCCCTTCCGGATCGCGATAGCTGTTCACGTTCTGCCCTAGCAGTTGCACCTCGGTGTAGCCGCTCTCCGCCATGCGCCGCGCCTCGGCCAGCACAGATGTCGAAGTCCGGCTGCGCTCCTTGCCGCGCGTGTAAGGCACCACGCAATAGGCGCAGAACTTGTCGCAGCCCTCAATGATGGTGATGTAGCCACGATACTTGTTCGAGCGCGCCGTGAACTCCGTCTCGAAGGTCTCGTCCGTCTGCCGATCGTCCAGTCCGGCGATGCGCTGCTCGCCGGCTTCCAGTCGCGCCAGCATCTCCGGCAGCTTGCGATACGAAGCCGAGCCCGAGACCAGCGAGACATACGGCGCGCGCTCGAAGATCGCTTCGCCCTCCTGCTGCGCCACGCAACCCAGCACGCCAAAGCGCTTGCCCTGCTTCAGCAGCTTCTTCGTGTCGTTCAGCCGGTTGAAGACCTTCTGCTCCGCCTTGTCGCGGATGGAACAGGTGTTGTAGAGAATGAGATCGGCGGCCTCTTCCGTGTCCACCTGGGAGTAGCCCTGCCGCTGCAATGTTCCGATGACCTTCTCCGAGTCATGGACATTCATCTGGCAGCCGAAAGTCTCAAGGAAGAACGTCTTTTCTACCGCCATATCTGGATGCGAGTATAGCAGCGGCACTGTATCTCTCGCCGTTACCGGAGGCGGCACGCAACCGCATGAGTGAACCAGCAATCGGACGCGAAACGCCGCTCTCCCACGGAACCCTGAACGGCTGCTTCGGTTGCGGCGACGACAATGACGCCGGACTGCACCTGAAATTCTTCGTCGATGACCAGCAGCGCGTCCTCTGCCGCGTCACTCTCGCCAAACAATTCCAGGGACCGCCCGGCCATGCCCATGGCGGCATCATCGCCACCCTGCTCGATGAAGCCATGAGCAAAGCCAACCGCCATCGCAACATCACCGCCATGACGCGCCACATGTCCATTGACTATCTCAAGCCGGTCCCGCTCGCCACCCCGCTCCTCCTCGAAGGCTGGTCCAAAAGCGAAAGCGGCCGCAAGCATCGCTGCACCGCCGAGTTGCGCAGCCCCGACGGCACTGTGCTCGCGTCGGCTGTCGGCGTCTTCATTGAGGTCACAGCGGACCTCTTGCGTCGTTACAAAACGAAGTGAGCACCCCGCTGCGCGCACAGCCCTCGACAGGACACGCCCAGTGAGCACACGATAGAAGGCTGCGAATGGACCTGCCCCGGGAAGACGAACTCATCCAGATCTATCGGTCAGCCAGCGACAAAGAGCTGATCGAGCTTGCGTTAACTTACGACTCACTCACCGAGGTCGCGCAAAGCGTGCTGCGTACCGAGTTCGCACGCCGCGGCCTCGAACCGCCCGAAATTCCCGACGCACCGCCTACCGCGGCGTTTCAACGGCTGGTTACTGTCCAGCAATATCGCGATCTGGCAGAGGCGCAGGTCGCCAAAGGAGTCCTCGATTCTGCTGGCATCCCCTGCTGCTTGCGTGATGAGAACGCAGTCCGCCTGGAGTGGGTCTGGTCGAACCTGCTGGGAGGTGTGCGGTTGCAGGTGAACGAGCAGGATCGCGAAGCGGCACAGGAAGTCCTTGCGCAACCCATCCCGGAACAGATTGAGGTCGACGGCGAGATTCCGTACGATCAGCCCCATTGTCCCCGCTGCGGATCACTCGACATCCACTATCAGGCGATCCACGAACGTGCTGGACTGGCTTCGATCATCCTGTTCGTGCCCATCCCGATCCCCAAGCGGGCGTGGATCTGCGAGGACTGCGGCGCACAATGGCGCGAAGTTCCGGATGTGCCGCAAAGCTGATCAAAACGCACAGACCGGTCTCCGTCAACTGCTAAACTGAAGTGTTGGCGGCAGCGACGACTTGCCTGCAAGTAAGGGGTTATGGACATGACACAGCACAGCGGTACATCCCACAACGGCCACAAAGCACAGAGCAGCGAACACGCCCTGCGGTTGAAGGTCGGCCTCGCCGAGATGCTGAAGGGCGGCGTCATCATGGATGTGATGAACGTGGAGCAGGCGAAGATCGCCGAGCAGGCGGGCGCTGTCGCCGTCATGGCCCTGGAACGCGTTCCCGCGATGATTCGCGCCGAAGGCGGCGTGGCCCGCATGGCCAATCCCAAGCTCATTAAGGAGATCATCGCCGCGGTCTCTGTCCCGGTGATGGCCAAGGCTCGCATCGGCCACTTCGCCGAAGCGCAGATCCTGCAGGAGCTCGGCGTCGACTTCATCGACGAGAGCGAAGTGCTCACTCCCGCCGACGAAACCCACCACATCGACAAACATGCCTTCAAGACGCCCTTCGTCTGCGGCGCGCGCGACCTGGGTGAAGCGCTTCGCCGCATCGCCGAAGGCGCAGCCATGATCCGCACCAAGGGCGAAGCCGGCACCGGCGATGTCGTCCACGCCGTCAAGCACATGCGCCAGATCGTGCTGGAGATGAAGGCGCTCACCGTGCTCAGCGATCAGGAGCTCTACGTCGCCGCCAAGGAGCATCGCGCTCCCTATGAACTGGTCCGCATGGTGGCCAGGGCCGGCAAGCTCCCGGTTCCCAACTTCTCTGCCGGTGGCATCGCCACTCCCGCCGATGCCGCTCTCATGATGCAGCTCGGCGCGGAATCGGTCTTCGTCGGCTCGGGAATCTTCATGAAGGAACGCGCCACACCGCTCGATGTCGAGGTGGACGCCAAGGGCAAATTGAACCAC
>DASQRJ010000143.1:0-2088 GCA_035642955.1 Acidobacteriaceae bacterium | reverse complement strand
GACTCTACCGTCGGCTTCATCTCGAAGAAGGCCAGCAGGTCGGTAAGGAACAGCGCCTGGTCCGCCACACCCGATGCCAGCGAGAAGACCTGCTGCAGATTCGAACTCGCCTGGATGATGGCGTTGGTCAACAGGGCGTACACGCCGATGCCCGCGTAATGGCCGCCGATCGCGCGCCAGATCACGAAGACGTACGCCCCGTAGTAGCCGAGTGTCGCAATGATTCCCAGCAGCCCGCCGGCAATCAGCTTCTTGCGTGAGAGCGCGACGTTGTCCGCGTAGATGTGCTGCGAAAGCGTGTTGAATCGATCGGTGAAGAAGGCGCTCAGGTTAAAGAGCTTCAGCTCCTTCGCGCCCTCGCGGCTGCCTGCCGTCTGTCGCAGGTAATCCATCTGCCGCTTGGCCGGCGTCTGGCGGAAGTTCAATGCGTAGCGCAGGAAAGCGAAATGTGTCTCGCCCAGGAAGGTCGGCAGTACCCCGAGGGCCAGCAGCAACAGCAGCCACGGCGAATAATAGAGAAGGATGCTGCTCCAGATCACGGTGGTCAGGGTCTGCTGCAGCAGCCGTCCCATCTGCTGGATCATCGCCAGCCGGTCGGTGGCCTGGACGCGCGCCCGTTCCAGCCGGTCGTAGAAGACAGGATCTTCGTATGTGGTCAGGTCGAGCTGCGCCGCCTGCCGCATCACCTGCACGCTCACAAAGTGCGTGTACCGGTCAGCCAGCAGGCTGTCGGAGTAATCGATGCCGCGGCTCAGCAGGCCGACGACCACGTTCAGCACGACCTCGGCCGCTACCGCCCACCAGAAATACTGCGGCAGTCCCTTGTGCAGGATCGCGTTCTCGACGCCGTTGAGGATCCAGGCCGCGATCACACCGATGCCGGCGGGCAATGCGGCAACCAGGATGCGCAGCAGGATGCCCCACGTCACCACCGCGCGCCCCGACTCCCAGAGAATCCCGAGCACAGGCGGCACATTGCGCAGAGCGACAAGCCGCTCGCGCCATGCGCTCGAAGTGGAGTGCCGGCCGTCCGTCATAAAGGCAGGTAAAAGCAATAACTTGCTATATCAATATTGTGTAGGTCTCTGCGGTGTGATGCTCCATATGACTACCACGTTGGCTCGACTCGGGTTACCGCTCGTGTAGCCGCCTGAACCCGCCAGCATTTCACCTGCGGAGACTGTTCGCGCGTCGTTCTGTCTAAAAAGGCCACACTTTGCGCATTTGGCTCGCAACATGGCGACAGTGAAAATGCTCTAGCATCGAAGTCTATGGAAGCGACCCTCCCTCAGGCAGAGCGGCAACCGCCTTTTCCGCCTGCCGGCTCTCCCAGCCAGCGCCTCATCCCCTTGCTCGGCCTCGCCTGCGGCATCACCGTCTCCGCCCTCTACTTCAACCAGCCCCTGCTCATCGAGATGGCCCGTACCCTCCACGTCACCGAGGCGCAGATGAGCCACGTCGCCGTCGCCGCGCAGGCGGGCTATGCCCTCGGCTTGCTCTTCTTTGTCCCGCTGGGCGATGTCCTCGAGCGCCGCAGTCTGATCCTCAAAATGATTGCGGGCCTGGTCCTGGCCATGCTCGTCACCGCTGTCGTGCCCTCGCTCGGGCCCATGGTGATCATCACCCTCATCACCGGCATGATGGCTGCGGTCACCCACGTCATCCTGCCCATAGCGCCCGAGATTGCCACACCCGCCAATGGCGGCCGCGCCGTCGGCTCCGTCATGACCGGCCTGCTGCTCGGCATCCTGCTCAGCCGCACCTTCTCCGGCTGGATCGCCGAATGGCTCAACTGGCGCTCCGTCTTCCTCATCGCCTCGCTTCTCTGTGTCGCGCTGGCGTTCTTTCTCCGCCGCGCCTTGCCGCTCTTGCCGCCGCGCGCGCCCATGCCCTATCGCCACGCGCTCGTCTCGCTCTGGACCCTGGTCCGCACCCAGCCGTTGCTGCTCGAATCCGCCACCGTCGGCGGTCTCGTCTTCGCCGCCTTCAGCGCCTTCTGGACCACACTCGTCTTCCTGCTCGGCTCGCCGCACTACCGTCTCGGTGCAGGTGTCGCCGGCAGCTTCGGCGTGCTGGGAGCCATCGGTG
>DASQRJ010000142.1:0-6484 GCA_035642955.1 Acidobacteriaceae bacterium | reverse complement strand
CGCCGCATCATCTTGGCGTCGCAGTGGAACCAGATGGTGCGACCATCGCGCGCGATCACGCGATATGCCGAGCGCAATGGCTTGCCGGAGAGAAACATCTCCGCGGCTTCCAGGCTCCAGCGTTGTTTGTCATCCGGATGGATATGCTGGTACCAACGCACCGGATCCTCCAGCCATTCGTTCCGCGAATAGCCGAGCGCGGCTTCGATCTGCGGACTTACGTAGGCCTCGCTGATACCGCGGTCGAGATAGGCCATGAATACCACCGCCGGAACCTGTTCGAGCAGCGCGCGATACTTCGCCTCGAGGTTCGGCGTGCGCTCCTCGCGAGCTCCATGCCCCGGCGTTGCAGGCGATCGTGCAGCCGAAGTCGAGAACACCTTCGCCAGTTCCAGAAGGGTGGCTTCCGCTTCGCCAAGATCCGGCAGATCAAGATCTCCCGGATTCGGTGCGAAATGGATATCCGTTCTCTGCTGAGTTGAGTCGAGAGAGGAACTCTGTCGTGCATCACTGGGCAAAGCGCTCCTCCTATCAGTAGACAATTAGGACATGCGAGGCTGTCGCCAACTCGGGACGCGGTTCATTGAGGCCTGGGTGAACTTGCGCAGCGCATGGATGGCGCGACCGTAGGTCTGCACCGCCGCAGAAGATAACAGCGAGCCCGGCGGTTGATCCATGAATGGCATGAACTTATCTGGAAAACCGGGCATTGTGCATCCGATGCAGATGCCGCCCACATTCGGGCACCCGCCGATCCCCGACATCCATCCTCGCTTCCCCACATTGCACTGCACCACTGGCCCCCAGCATCCCAGCTTTACGATGCACAATGGCGATCCGTATTCTTCCGCAAACTGAGCCTGCTCGTAGTAGCCGCCGCGATCGCATCCTTCATGCACCGTGCTCCCGAACAGCCACGTCGGGCGGAGTGCCTCATCCAGAGGAATCATCGGCGCCCGACCTGCCGCCATATAGAGGAGATACAACAGCGTCTCCATAAAGTTGTCTGGCTGTACCGGACATCCGGGAACACAGACGATGGGAATCTCTGCCGTCGATTTCCATTGCCAGCCCAGATAGTCGGGGAGGCCCATGCAACCCGTCGGGTTTCCCTCCATCGCATGGATGCCGCCATACGTAGCGCAGGTGCCCGCCGCAATCACCGCCCAGGCGCGCGGTGCCAGGCGGTCAATCCATTCGCAGGTTGTAATCGGCTGCCCGCTCACGCTGTCCGTGCCCATCGAAGCCCAGTAGCCTTCGGCTTTATTCGTCTCGTCGGGAATCGAACCCTCGACCACCAGAATGAACGGCGACACTTTCCCCTCAGCCGCTAGATGGAAACGCCTCATGAACTCGTCCCCATTCTCAAAGGAGAGAAATGGGTTCAGCAGCCTGACCTTGGGAATCCACGGCATGGCTCCGCCCACCACATCCTCAATGCTGGGCTGCATGGCCGCGGTCATCGCGATGGTATCTCCATCGCACCCGAGTCCTGCCGTAATCCACAGGACGTCCATCTCTGCAATCGACGGGGACATTCGTGTTGAGACGTCGCTGGCTCTCATCTGCTCACGTGAAGCACTAGAAATGGCCCCGTTTCCGATGCAAACTCAATCGGGTTTCATCGCGGCAGGACATCACCACGGCGCGGCCCGACCATCCTGCGCTTGAATGACCGCTCAGGGCAAGCGATCCACAATTCCGGACTGGCATCCTTTCCTCCACAATGCATGCTCTTACAGTTACACTGCCTTGCATAAGTGGTGTGTTTAGGTGTCATGATGAAGCGGTTTGTCCGCTTGTTTGCGTTTTCTGCCTGGTTGAGCATGGCTTTGTGCGGATCGTCCTATGGAGCGCAATCTCCGGAAGCACCCGCGCGCATCGCCGGTCCCATCCGTGAGCAGTCCCGAGTTGTCCTGCACGGCAACGTCGCCACCGTGGTTCAGGCCCAGTACGACCGCGGCGAAGCTTCCGGTTCGAGCCAGCTCACGCACATGCGGGTCGTGCTCACGCGTTCCGCCGATCAGCAGGCCGCCCTGGATCGATTCGAGCAGGAACTGCAGGACAACTCCTCCCCCAACTACCACAAGTGGATAACGCCCCAGGAGTTCGGCAGACGATACGGTCCGGCCGACTCGGACATCGCCGCCATCGTGGCATGGCTCCAGTCGCATGGCTTGGCCGTCGCTCCCGTTTCGCCGGGACGTACCAACATTGACTTCTCCGGCACCGTCAGTCAGGTCGAGGAGGCTTTCGACACCTCGATCCACTCTTATGAGATCAACGGCCAGCGCTTCTACTCCAACAACACCAATCCTTCCATTCCCTCGGCTTTAGCCCCGCTCATCCAGGGCATCGCGCACCTGAATACCTGGAGCCCCCGGCCCACTTCGATTCGGGCAGATCCCGGCCGAATGGATCCGGCCAGCCAACGCCTGGTGCCGATCCACGGCGCCTCGGAGCATCCGCCGAGGCCAGCCTTGAATCCCGGCGGAGGCACCCTGTATCTGGTGCCGGGAGACGCCGCCACCATTTACGACACGCCGAATCCCGCCTTGAACGCGAACGACACCTCCGCCACTAAATACGACGGAACCGGCGTAACCATCGGGGTAGGCGGCACTTCTCTGATCAAGACAAATACCGTCCAGAACTATCGCTCCAATTTCCTCGGGAATACCATCGCCCCCATCCTTACCAATATCGATGGCGTTACCTTCACCGGAGGCAGTACCGAACCCTATATCGATGTAGAGATTGCGGGCGGCCTCGCGCCGGGTGCCACGATTCACTACTACGTCGCCAACGACCTCATCACACCCATCGATCAGGCGCTTACCGACAACACAGTCGATATCTTCACTTTCACCTACGACGTGTGCGAAAAGTTCAACTCCACGGCAGATAACGCCGCGATCAGCAAATTGTGGGAACAGGCAGCCACCCAGGGTATTGCCGTCACCGTGGCCACCGGCGACAGCGGTTCGGCCGGCTGCGATGATCCAACCGACAGCAATGGACAGGACACGGCGGCCGCCGTCAAAGGATTGGCGGTAAACGCCTATGCATCGACGCCCTACAACATTGCGGTCGGAGGCACAGACTTTGACCTGCTGGACCGATCCTTCTCCAGCTATTCCACAACCGGCGGCAGTGCCGCAACCTACTATCGCACTGCCCTCAAGTACATTCCGGAAGCGACCTGGAACGATTCGACGCAAGCTAACAATGCCTTCACTAACAATCAGCCGTGGGGCATCGGGCCTTCCGTTTTTCCAGCCAACGTCTCTGGGGGCGGTGGTGGTCCAAGCAATTGCGCCGCCAACAATACGTCGACCAATCCAGGCAGTTGTATCTCGGGCTACAGCAAGCCCTCTTGGCAGCGCGGAGCTGGCGTACCCGCAGACGGCGTACGCGATCTGCCCGACATCTCCTTGATGGCAGGCAATGGCTTCTACGACGCGACCTGGCTGGTATGCGACGATTCGACAAACGCCAGCAGCAATTTGCCGGACGACTGCTCAACGCAATCGGATGGAAGTTTCAACTTCGCTGCCTATGGAGGCACGTCCACCGCGGCGCCAGCCTTTGCAGGAATTTTGGCGCTCGTCGAGCAAAGCACCGGTGGTCGCTTGGGTCAGGCAGCCGCGCAACTCTATAACCTCTACAACGGCAGTCACGCATCGCAAATCTTCCATGATGTAACCCAGGGCAACAACTCGGTCTCCTGCACGCAGGGGAGCCCGAACTGCAAAAAGAACGCCGCGGGCTATTACTTCGAGGCTGGCTACAACGCAGCCGCCGGCTACGATCTCGCTACCGGACTGGGGAGCGTCGATACAGCGCAACTGATCAATGACTGGAACACCGCGACTTCAGGCGCTACGGCAACAGTCGCCGTAACTCCAACTTCGGACTCCATCGCCGTAAATCAAAGCGTGTCGGTAGCCGTGACCGTAACCGGCTCAGGTGGCCTGCTGACGCCAAGCGGCACGGTCGCCCTGACTGGCGGCGGCTACACCTCCTCGGCCGAAACCTTATTGAATGGCGCCTACACCTTCACGATCCCAGCGAACAGCCTGTCGGTGGGCACAGACTCACTCACCGTCACCTACAGTGGGGACACCAATTACGCTTCCACCACGGGCACGGCCAACGTGACGGTAACCGCTGTCGTGATTCCGCCAACGTTCACGTTATCGGCGACAAGCCCATCCGCGATTGCACCGGGAGTGTCGGTTGCGTCGGCCGTGACCATTCAGAGCGCTAACGGTTATACAGGCGTCGTTACGCTCAGCTGCGCGTTGACCTCTGCACCGGCCGGCGCGACCAACTTGCCCACCTGCTCTACTAGCTCCTCTGTCTCTCTGAGTTCGACGGCAACGGCAGGAGCCGGCACCGTCTCAGTGACCACCACCGCTCCGGCGACCGGCAGTCTTCAGCCGTCCTCCCCTGGCAATTTGCAATGGTTCACGGCCGCTGGCGGCTCCGGGGTGCTGGCTCTTCTGATCTTCTTCGTTCCGGCCCGCACCCGGAGATGGAGACATATTTGTGGCGTGTGGATGCTGGCAGCCAGCATTGGCTTTGTCTTGGTCGGCTGCGGCTCATCCTCGTCGACTGGGAGTGGCAGCGGCGGCGGGAGTGCCGGTAGCGGAGGAGGCGGAACCGCCGCCAAGACGACCCCCACCGTCAAGCTCTCGCCCGCCAACACTTCGATCGTGCTCAATACCCCGGTTTCTGTCGCCTTGGCTGTTACGGGTTCTGGAACAACCACTCCGACTGGAACTATCGCGCTTGCCAGCGGAAGCTACTCCTCAGCCGCCGCCACTTTGACCGGCGGAGCCGCCACCATAACCATTCCCGCCAGTACCTTGCCTGCCGGACAGGATCTCCTGACAGCCTCTTATTCTGGAGACAGCAACTACAATCCCGCCACAGGCAAAGCCACGCTCACCGCCATGAACCCTCCTCTGGTCGGGGGTACGACTCCAGGCAGTTATACGTTTATGGTGACAGGTACGGGCAACGATGCGGCCAACACGTCGGCGACAACCACTTTCACGATCATCGTTAGTTGATATATATCCCGACCTGAGCCGAGAGAGTCCAAGCAGCACAGACGCTGAAAGCACACCGCCTCAAGGCGGTGGGTTTAGACCCGGCGATGGAGACTAAAAACACGCCATCGCAGATCTACCACGGAGGTCACGCCGAACCGGACGGCCCCATCGCGCACAAGGAGATTTCAAGGGACGGCGCCGTTGAATTACCCGCCGCTCCTGTAGTGGTCCTGTGCGGCAAGTTATGAATGGAACTTACTCGTCCGCCGATTCCCAGCAGCTCCGGCCTTCGTGGCACTTTGAGGCGTGCACGTAATGTTCGTCTGGGCCCGCCTTGCCCATCGTCTTCAGGCACCAGAAGGTGCTGGTGCTTCCCATCAGCGCCTCCCGATCCTCGTGATACTCGCCGAAGGAAGAGTACGAAGACTTGCTGCGGAGGCATCTGCACTTCGTGTTCTGTTTCTGTTCCGCCATATGTACTCCTATCCGGTTGACTCCCTATCCGATAGCGCTCGGATCGCGGTCCATCTGGCCTGCAGCCAGCAGAATCGTGCGATACACCGCGGTTTGGAAGAGCTGCACCTTGTAGCCGTTCTGTGAAAGTGGCGTCGCGTTTGCGACCGCAAGCTTTCCCGCTTCGCGTGCTGTAGCCTCATCGATCACCTTGCCTCGCAGCGCCGCTTCCGCCTCGGTTGCGTGGATAGGCGTAGGAGCCGCCACGCCAAGCACGATCGCCGCCTTCCGGCAGGTCTTGCCGTCCATTTCCAGAACCACACCCGCATCCGCCAGCGGCCAGTCGAAGCTCTCCTTCTCCCCGTACTTCTGGTACGCCGAGCGCGTTCCCGGCGCGGGTATGGGCACTCGTATCGCAGTGATCAGTTCGCCCGGCTTCACCGCCGTTTCCCGCTGCAGGTCCTCTTCCGGCGTGATGTAGAAATCGCGCATCGCCACGCTGCGCTTGCCCGCCTTCGACGTCAGCTCCACCTCCGCATTCATAGCCAGCAACGGCACTGCGGTCGAAGAAGGGTGCACCATCGCGCATGTGTTGTTGTTCACAATCGCGTGATACTGATTCTCTCCCTGCAGCGCATGGCAATCGTCCGATGTGCCTTTCTTGCGGCAATCGAAATCGCTGGAGCGGAAATACCAGCACCGCGGCCGCTGCATCAGGTTGCCGCCCAGCGTCGCCATGTTGCGCACCTGCGGCGTCGCCGCATGGCCGGCGGCATCGGAGAGCGCTGCGTAGCGCCGCTGTATCTCCGGGTGTCCCGCAATCTCGCTCAGCGTCGTCAGCGGTCCAAGGTGCAGACCACCATCCGACGACTCGATGCGGTGCAGCGACTGCACATTCAGGATGCTGACCAGCTTTGGCGGAGAGACAATGCCGTCCTTCATCAGGTCGAGCAGGTCGATGCCGCCAGCCT
>DASQRJ010000141.1:0-13342 GCA_035642955.1 Acidobacteriaceae bacterium | reverse complement strand
CCACGTCGGATAGATATCCGACGACCAGAACATCGTCCCGTTGCGCTGTGCGCCCAGGTACGCGTCGCGCGACAGCACCAGCGCCCGCGTCTTCAGGTCGCGGCGGAAGCCGTCATAGATCGACGCTGTGTGAAATAGCGGGTAGACGTTGAAGTAGCGCGTGCCGGGCCCGATCGAGAAATAGCTGCCGTTCGGCGGCAGGTCCGGCTCCGTTTCATCCGCCCAGAAGGAGTCGAAGCCCTTCGACACCAGATTGTCGCGAATGATCCCCCAGTACCACTTCGCCGCTTCCGGGTTGGTCGTATCGATATCCGAGCCCGCCTTGTCATAGGGCAGCCCATTGGTTGGCGTGCCATCGGCCAGGTGCTCGAACCAGCCCTTTTTCAGCAGGAAATCGTAGTAGCGTGAGCCCTCGGTGAAGCGCGGCCACACGCTGATCATCGTCTGAATCCCTTCGGCGTGCAGTTCCTTGTTCATCGCCGCCGGATCGGGCCACTTCACCGGATCCATGTCGAACTGGCCCATCTTCGTGTAATAGAACCAGTCCACCACCAGCACATCGAGCGGCAGATGCCGTTCGCGATAGCCCTTCGCCACCGTCAGCAGTTCATCCTGCGTTATGTAGCGCTGTTTGCACTGGATGAATCCATACGCGGCTTTGGGCAGCATCGGCGTCGCACCTGTCAGCTTGCGATACCCGGCGTAGATCTCGTCCGTCGTCCGGCCCGCAATCACGAAGAACGACACGCGATTCCCCACCTCCGAGGTCCAGCGCGTCTGCTCGTTGAAGCCCGGCTCGACTGTGGTCTTCGACGGATTGTCCCAGATCAGCCCGTAGCCCTTATTCGTAACCGAAAATGGCACACAAAAGCTGGGGCCGCCGGTAGCATTGTAGTTATTCCAGCACTCCACCGTCCGGCCGCGATGATCCAGAGATCCATGCTGGTCCTGGCCCAGCCCGTAGTAGTGCTCGTCCGGAGGCGAGACGAACGTGGCGCCCACCTGGAAGAACGGCTCATCCGCCGGCCGCTTGTCGTAGAGGATCTGCGCATTCCCATCCTTGTGGTTAGGCACGGATTGTTGCCAGCCGACCATATCCACCAGCGTTGCGCCCTCCGCCGTCGCGATGCGGATATGCGCGCCCGGCGTCGACCCGGTGAAAAACCTTGCGATATCCGCCCGCGTCAGGCTCGGCTTGATGCCTGGGCGGCTCGCATCCAGCGTCACCACCAGCCGCGACGATCGATAGGTATCGCCGTGCTCATCGGTCGTATGGGTCCACCCATCACTATCGGGCTTGGCGACAAAGCCATACCCCGGCGCGGCGACGGCGGAGTCGTGCTGCAGGCTCAGCGTCACCCGGATGATGTTGGGCGCATACGGCTCGAACATGACCGTGCCGCCGCCGTGGTCCATCACCACCGGGCCCGCTGCCGGGCTCACACTTGAGGATGGCTGCTGCGCTGGCGAAGGAACCGCCAGCCATATGGCCGCCAGCACAGCGGCGACAGATCCCGTCACCCGGTTTTGAAGGAGCGAACGTTGCGATATCAAGACCAACCTCCTGAGCCTGCAGCGCCGGATCACTCCGCCCGGAAAAGACAGGCTGTTCAACGAGACGGAACTCCCCCCCACACCTTTTTCGTTCGTCAAACGAAAGCCGCACTGCCCATACTGGGGAATCGGCCACGCCGGCCGCCGAACCGCCCTAGAAGGGTAGCGATGAAATCGCTTTCGTGAAAGCGCGACCTTGGGCAGGCCAGTCGCCCTGCCGGTTTTGTCCGGTATATGCCCACCCAGCTCTTCGCCGGCAGCCATTTCTCGCCCGGCGCGGATACAATACCCCTACACCCCGTTTCGGTAGTGTTTGTTCTCCGTCTCGGCTCAAGCGTTTTCGGTAAGATGATGACCGGCGAAGATTCTCTCGACGTGGCTTTTCCGTAAAGAAAAGCCACAAAAGTCAGTGCCGGATGGTCTAAATCAGTACCGAAAATGCTTTCAACGAGGGATTTGGATTTGCAGTCAGCTTCGCGCAGTACCCCGTCGTCTTCGCGCTGGTCCTTCCGCGCGCTTCCGGTTGCCGCTGCCGTTCTCGCACTCGCGTCTGCCGCCTTCGGCCAGTCGCAAGCAGCCGTCGTCACCACCACGGCGCTCACCGCCGCGCCCGCCAGCGGCGCCTCCGGCAAGACCACCTTCACCGTCCACGTCGAGCCGGCCCCTCAAGCGGCTCCCGGCCCTGACAGCTCCGGTCCTGACAGTTCCGACCGGGGCAGCGTCTCCCTGGAGGAGACCGGCAGCGACGGCCAGCCCCACTCTCTGGGCTCCGCATTTGTCGGCGCAGATGGCAACGCCACCCTCACCGTCTCCGCCCTGCCGGCGGGCTCGCATGATGTTCGCGCCGTCTACAGTGGCAACGCAGCTTCTGCTGCCTCCACCTCGACGCCGGCGGAGGTCACCGCCGAGGCCACGGCGCCGGACTTCTCGCTTACCGCTACGCCGACCACTCTCAATCTCGATGCGGGCGTGCAGGGAACGGTCGTCGTCTCCATTGCGCCGATCGCCGGCTTTAACAACTACGTCAGCCTCTCGTGCGCCGGTCTGCCGCTCTTTACCACCTGCAACTTCCTGCCCTCCAATGTGGATGTCACCCGGGCGAGTCTCAGCACCATGACGCTGAACACCACGGCGCGCTCCGGCAACCTTAGTTCGCTGCGCCGGGATGCCGGCTTCGTCTACGCCTTCCTGCTGCCTGGCGCGCTCGGCCTTGCCGGGCTCTGCTTCGGACGCAACCGCAGCCTGCGCACGCTGGCCATGCTCTGCGTCGTCGGCAGCCTCATCGGCGGAGTCAGCTCCTGCGCGCAGCGCTATAACTATCTCAACCACGGTCCGACCAACAATCTCGGAACTCCCAACGGCCAGAGCATCATCCGCATTTATGGCACCGCTGTGACGGGCGCGCTTTCCACCAGCAAATGCTTCCAGATCACGCTCAACGTAACCTCCACCAATACCACCGGCAGCGCGGGCAACAACCTCACGCCCTGCAGCTAGAGCCCTTTCGGTAATACCGTGAAGCGCCGAGATGCATTCGGTGTGGCTTTTCCTCAACTAAAAGCCACCAGCGCGGTTGCTGATCGGTCTACACCGATACCGAAGATGCTTTAAGCGGATGAGATCGCACTGGCGACCGCTTCCATAGCGGCCTGTTGGAGCGAAGGATCGTCGCCAAAGCCGGCCAGCCATCGCACCTCCGGCTCCCGCCGGAACCAGGTGAACTGACGCTTGGCATAATGGCGATGGCCCTGCTGCGCCGCTTCGATCGCCTGCGCCTCGCTGAGTTCACCGGCCAGCAGCTGCTTCGCCTGCCGATATCCCAGGGTGCCGAATATGCGCCGTTCCGCCCCATACTTCGCGATCAATCGTTCTGTCTCCGCGGCCAGTCCGCGCTCGAACATGGCCGCCGCGCGTGCATCGATGCGCCGGTAGAGCGCCGTGCGTTCCGGCGCCAGCCCCAGCCGCAGGATGCGGTAGCCCGTGAGCGGTTCCGCGCCCGCCGTCCACGCCTCGGTGATCGGTCGCCGCGCTTCGAGCGAAACTTCAATGGCGCGGATCAGCTTCGGCGTATCGTTCGCGTGGATTCGCTCCGCGGCGGCGGGATCCAACCTTTTGAGAACCCGCGACAGCCATCCGCTCTTGTGCCGCATCTCCGATCGCCGCAGCCGACTCCTAAGCTCCTCCGACCGTTGCGGTCCATCGAACAGTCCCTCCAGCAGCGCCCGCAGATACAGCCCGGTGCCGCCCGTCACGATGGGAAGTTTTCCGTGTGCCGTGATGCTGGCAATCGCCGCACGCCCATCCCGCTGATACTCGCCCGCGCTGTACTCGCGCATCGGCGACACGATGTCGATGCAGTGGTGCGGCGCGCGCGCCCGCTCCGCAGCCGTCGGCTTCGCGGTGCCGATCTCGAAGTCACGATAGACCGCGACCGAATCGCAATTCACGATCTCGCCCTTGAATCGCTCCGCGAGCGCCAGCGACAGTGCTGTCTTGCCGCTCGCCGTTGGCCCCAGCAATACCACCAGCAAGGGCAGCGGGGCCGTTGTCGATGAATGCGTTACCACCGCCACCAGCCCGGCGGAAACAGCTCACCCCAACTGCCGTGGTGCAGACGCGCCCGCACCAGCGTGGCGATCAGCACCGCCAGCGCCAGCAGCAGCAGGCCGGCTATCTGTCGCTGCCGCAGTTGCATATCGCGCGATTTCAGCGGGCGCGGGTCATCCATTCTGGCGGTACCCTATCACGGCGAGCTGCGTTTACTTGCCTTCGGGAACGTTGTAGTAAAAGCCGAAGCGCAGCGCCAGGTAGGGCCCCTTGAACTCCTTAGGCAGCGGCGGATACGGCGACGCGCCCGTGATACCGCCCCACGCCGCGCGGTCCAGCGCCACATCGCCGGAAGGGAACTTCAACACCATCTGCTTCACGCTGCCGTCCGGGGCGATGATGAACTCGATCCCCACCTTGCCTGACTTGTCCAGCGGCGGCCGCGCCGACTCCGGAATCAGCGGCAGCCACGAGCGATACGTCGCCGCGATCACGCGCTGCATGTAGGGGCCAAAATCCACCCCCATGGTGTCGCTCAGGATTTCGGCGCTGCCGTTCAGGCCAGGATGCTGCGCCGGGCGCCCGGCGCCGTAGTCGCCGTTTTCTTCCTGTTGCGGCCCCGTTGCCCCGCGTGCTGCCTGCCGGATCGCCTCGCCGGCCGACAAGTTCGTGTCAAAGTTCGGCTTCGTGGGCTGCGGCTTCGGCGGAGGTGGCGCAGGAGTTGTCCCGTCTGGCTGCGGTTGCAGCGGCTGCGCCGGCGCCGCCTTGGGCGGTGCGGGCTGCTGCTGTTGCGGCGCCGTCTGTTCCGGCGCCGGCGGCTGCTGCGGCGCAGGCGTGGGAGCCGGTGGTCCGGCTCGCCGCATGGCCTGTAGCTGCTCCAGCGTTTTGCGGTCCAGGGTGGGGTGGCGTGACTCGGCCACCCGGTTCTTATCGGAGAGCGCTTTCGGATTCTTCGGCTGGATGTTCTTCAGCGCATCCGGCGGCAGGCTCAGGTAGGTCATTTCCTTCTTCTGCCGGTCCGTCAGTACATCGAATGGGCTCACTACCTTCGGCCGGTGCAGGATGTAGCGCGGCCCGAAGAGGATCCAGAGGAAGATAAGCACGTGCGCCAGCAGCGAGATGTAAATGCCCTCGCGCACGCGGGCCCGCGACCGCTCGTCTTCAAGGTTGTCGATGAGGTGCAGCAGCTCATCGGCTTCCATGCCCTCATAGCGAGTGGAGGATTTCCGGCGAAATCTGGGACTCGCCGGCGGCTCGGGGGGCGCGCTCTGCGGTGGTGGAACTTCTATAATCGCCATGGTCTCTGTGTGGAGGCCGGACGCGGTCTGCCACCTGGACGGCTCGCCAGGAACCCGCATTGCCGTCCGGTTATTGTCTCATTCTTCGCGCCCATGAGTCCTGGCATCCTTGCGTCGCGTCATACGTAACAGGGTTTCTCAGCAACGGGTTCCTCCACCAGGACCCACCATCGGGCCGGATCGGAATTGCACTGCCCCAGCACCCCTGCCGGAGGCGTATGCTGTGCCACGGGTTCGCATGAAATTAAAATCAGAGGCAGACTGAAAGCCGACCATGCCCAGTACTCTAGGCACTTCCAGATCGTCCCGGCGCAACACCCACACCATGCCGCACAGCCCGCGCCCCAGCGTCCACAAGGGCAGTGAGTCGGTCGACGACTATCTCAAGGCTATCTTTGCCCTGGGTGGCGCCGAGGGTCGCCGCGTCGGCTCGACCGCCCTGGCCGAACGCCTGAAAGTCGCGCCCGCTTCCATCACCAACATGCTGCAGAAACTGGCCGCCGCGCAGAATCCGCTGGTCGAGTACGAGCGCCACCGCGGTGTCCGTCTCTCAGTCGCGGGACGCCGCCGCGCCCTCGAGATCGTCCGTCACCACCGCCTCATCGAGACCTTCCTGCATCGCATGCTCGACTACCACGTCGACGAGCTGCACGACGAGGCCGAGCGCCTGGAGCACTTCATCTCCGAGCGCTTCGAGGCCCGCATCGACGCCAAGCTCGGCTACCCAGACCATGACCCCCACGGCGCATGCATCCCGGCATTGGACGGCGCCATGCCCCCCGGCCACCGCGTCTCCTGCAAATGCCCGGAGTGATCCGGAAAGCCACGGATCTAGGCCGTCCGTTCTGCAACACCAGCGCCCATCAGGATGAGCGAGCGCTGCGCGAACGGAGAATAAACAAGCAGCGTCATGCACGCCAGCGCCAGCCCGCGATTGATGTGGTGCAGCAAAAGAAACGGCGAGAGGGACCACAAAATATCCAGCGGCAGCAGGAACCACCACAGCTTGAGAAATTTGCCGCGCAGCCCTGGCGCATGAAAGAGCGCGGCACATAACAAAAAAGCGCGGACCGGAATCATGACCGCGGCCGTCACCATCAGGACAATGTAGATCAGCGTGGCATGTGGCAGCGCCGCAATCAGTTCGTTGATCTCTGCCAGGTTCCCGAGCGCTCCTACGTAAAAGCCCAGGTACATCAGCTGCAGCAGCAGAAAAAGCGTTTGCACCACGGCATGCGAGCTCTTCGGCAAGTCCTCCGGGCCGGATAGAACCCGGTCGAAGAACCCTGTGTTCGCCTCTGCCGGAACCGACGCTGGCTCATCCCCGAGCTCAGCCGCCAGGGTCTCTGTGGAATCGGCCGTCGAAGCCGCTTCCCGCGGCGCGATGCGCTCCACCTGAGCCACGAAACGATAGCCGCGACGGGCCAGCGTCTCGATAAATCTGGGATGACTCGCCTTGTCCCCAAGCGCCTCGCGGATGCGGTTTACCGCCGAGTTCACGCCGTGTTCGTAGTCGACGAACGTTCCGTCAGGCCATAGCGCCTTGCAGATCTCATCCCGCGTCAGCACCTCCCCGGGCCTCTCCAGCAGCAGGAAGAGGAGCTGCAAAGGCTGCGAGTGCAGCTTGATGCGCAAACCCTGCCGGCGAAACTCTCCGGTCGTCGAGTCTGCTTCAAAGACGCCGAAGCGGTAGAGCATTTTTTCGCGAATCCTGTGGGCTGCGGAGATGCACTCGGTGTCCTATCCGGCGCTCAGTGTATCCGACGCGCGCCGTGCCCAGCTCTCCGCGAACCGTGAGAACTCCTCGCAACCCTAGCTCCTGCAACCATTTGCGCCGTGAGGAACAATCGTCCTTCGCTTGAGACTACTTGCATTGTCTTACCCCGCAGCACAGTGCCACTTTCAATGCATGAAGCGACGGGGCTCAACCCATTCTCGGAAGATCACGCTGGCGGGCGTCGTGTTGCTGCTCCTCATGCCGCCACGCCCTCTACTAGCACAGCCTACCCCTGCGGCCAACTCGGCTTTTCGTGCCTATGCTCAGGTGGTGGAGTCGCGCCTCGCGCGGCAACACCAATCGGGCAACACCTTTCTGGCTCTAGCCGCTCCCGACCCTGTCAGCGAGGCGAAGCGTCTGCGCAATGGAGAGTTGGAGATCGAGCAGCTCACGCCATCCGCGGGAGCAGAACTCTCCGGATCGCTGCTGCATCACTGGCGCGGCACCGCCTTTGTTCCCGGAGCCAAGGCAGGCGACTTTGAACGGCTGACACAGGACTTCAAAAGCTATCCGCAACACTTCTCTCCGCAGGTGCTCCAAGCCCGTCTGATCGGGCAGAACGGCGACCGCATGCAGGCATGGATGCGCGTGCGGCAGCAGCATCTCGTCCCGGTGGTCTTGGACACAACCTACGACATCACCTATGGGCGACTGGATGAGCAGCACGGCTACAGCATCTCGCGGAGTACGCGAATTGCCGAGATCTACGCCGCCGGCACAGCTGGCGAACGAGCACTGAACGCGGATGAAGAGCACGGCTTTCTCTGGCGGCTGAACACCTACTGGAGCTACGAGGAGAAAGACGGCGGGCTGTATCTGCAGATCGAGGCGGTGTCGCTCACGCGCTCCATTCCCCACGCTCTCGGCTGGGTGATCCGGCCTTATGTGGAAAGCATTCCGCGCGATTCCCTAAAGTTCACACTGCGCTCCGTATGCAATGCCCTTCGCAAGCAGCCCAAGCAGCTATCGCCGTCGATCGAAAGGACAGAACGATGCATCAGCAAACAGTTACAGCACACGACGCAGTGAGCTTTACCTCCGCACGCCGCGTGAATCACGCGTTGACCGCCTCACTCGAGAAGCGCGCACTGCAGTGGATGGCGCGGCGCGCACCGCGCTGGCTTACCTCGGACCAGCTCACTGCGCTGGGACTCTTCGCGCAGATCGGAGCGGGAGCCGCCTACGCCCTGTCGCGCGACCATCGCTACGCGCTGTTGCTGGTGAACCTTTGCCTGGTCTTCAACTGGTTGGGCGACAGCATGGATGGCACTCTCGCCCGCATACGCTGCCAGCAGCGTCCGCGCTTCGGCTTCTACGTGGACCACGTGGTGGACATTCTCGGAGCCACCGCGCTGATGTGCGGGCTCGGCCTCTCCGGTCTCGCACATTGGCCGGTCGCGATCGCCATGCTGGTTGCATTTCTGCTTCTGTCGAGCGAAAGCTACCTCGCCACCTACACCCTGTCGCGTTTCCAACTCTCCCAGGGCATCTTCGGTCCGACGGAGATCCGCATTCTGCTGATCGTCGGGAATCTGGCGCTCCTGCGCAGCCCCTATGCGACACTCTTCGGTCACACGATGCTGCTCTTCGATCTGGGCGGAGCGATCGCGGCGGTCTGCATGTTTGCGACCTTGATCTTCGTGACAGTTCGTCACACAGCTCAGCTCTATCGCGAAGAGCCGCTGCCCGAAACGCAACATCCGGATGTGTCTGTCGCTGGGAAGGTTGGGTAAGAGCTTTGGGAGTCCTGCTCTGCAAAGCGATGGACTCCCAGCCCTTCACGACGGCGCGGTATTGCTCCTAAGAGTTCTTGAGCGATGCCATGTCGATCGAGAAGCGATACTTCACATCCGCCTTCAGCAGCCGTTCGTAGGCCTCGTTGACCTTCTGAATCGGAATGACTTCAACGTCGGAGATGATGTTGTGCTTGCCGCAGAAGTCGAGCATCTCCTGGGTCTCCGCGATCCCGCCGATCGGCGATCCCGAAAGGCTCTTGCGGCCAAACAGAAGACTGAATGCAGACACGGCCAGCGGCTTTTCCGGCGCGCCGACCAGGCACAGGTTGCCATCGCGGCCCAGCAATCCGAGCAGCGCATTGATGTCGTGGTCGGCAGAGACGCAGTCAAGGATGAAGTCGAAGCTGCCGGCATGCTTCGCCATCTCATCCGCATTGCGCGAGACCACTACTTCATCTGCGCCAAGCCGAAGCGCATCGTCCTTCTTGCCGGGCGATGTGGTGAAGAGCACCACGTGCGCTCCCAGAGCGTGCGCGAACTTCACCCCCATGTGGCCGAGGCCGCCGAGACCGACAATGCCAACCTTTTTGCCCTTGGTGACTCCCCAGTGGTGCAGCGGCGAAAAGGTAGTGATGCCGGCGCAGAGCAGAGGCGCCGCTCCGGCCAGGTCCAGGTTCGAAGGCACCTTCAGGACGAAGCGCTGATCGACGACCACGCTGTCCGAGTAGCCGCCGTAGGTGACGCCGCCCGTGTGCTTGTCGGGAAAGTTGTACGTCAGCGTGAGGTTGGGGCAGAACTGCTCCAGACCCTCTTTGCAGTTGGGACAAGTCCCGTCGGAGTCGACCATACAGCCGACAGCGGCGATATCGGCCACCTTGAATTTCTTTACCCCAGAGCCCACCTTGGTGACGCGGCCGACGATCTCGTGGCCAGGAATGCACGGATACACGGTGGGCATGACGCCGCTCCACTCGTTGCGCACCTGGTGCAGATCGGAGTGACAGATGCCGCAGAAAAGGATCTCGATCTGCACATCGGAATCGGTTGGATCGCGCCGCGCGATCGTAGTGGAGGCGAGCGGCGATGTGGCACTGGCTGCGGAGAATGCTTTTGCGTTGTACATAGACGTCCTTAAGATGCACCGCTCTCTGCATCTTATTCATAAAGATCTCCGCGCTGCGGTCCGGCGGAGCCCGGCGTCGATTCTCAAAAAATGCAACCGCCTCAGGCGGCTATACTCTTCCGGACAAATAGGAGATCTCACCTATGGCGCCGAAATCGCAGCCGGGCCTGACCATCCGTCTGGCCACGCCAGAAGATAGTGCCGTTTGCGGTGAAATTTGCTACCGGGCCTTCTCCAAAATCAACGCATCACACAATTTTCCCTGCGATTTTCCTGGGCCGGAGATGGCCACCGGAGTCATTTCGCAGATGTTCTCCCATCCGGGCTTCTACAGCGTGGTGGCAGAGATCGAGGGCCGCATCGTAGGGAGCAATGTACTCGACGAGCGCTCCATCATTGCCGGCGTTGGCCCCATCACCATCGATCCCGATGCCCAAAACCTCGGCGTCGGACGAAAACTGATGCAGGCGGTGATCGATCGAGCGAATGAACGCGGCGCGGCTGGCATACGCCTGGTGCAGGCTGCATTTCACAATCGCTCGCTGTCGTTGTATGCCAGTCTAGGGTTCGATGTCCGTGAGCCCCTCGCCTGCGTCCAGGGACGCCCACGGGAACAAACTGTTCCGGGATGTGATGTTCGTCCGGCACAGACCGCCGACCTGGATGCATGCAATGCGTTATCTCGCCGGGTACACGGATTCGACCGCAGCCGGGAAGTGGCAGAAGGCATCGAGCAAAAAGCCGCGATGGTGGTGGAGCGCTCCGGCCGCCTGACCGGCTATGCCAGCGGCCTGGCTTTCTTCGGGCACGCCACGGCGGAAAGCAATCTGGACATGCAGGCGCTCATCGCCTCCGCGGAGTCCTTCGGAGGCCCAGGAATTCTCGTGCCGTCACGCAACAGCGGCTTGCTGCGCTGGTGCCTCGCAAACGGTTTGCGCGTCGTCCAGCCGATGACATTGATGAGCATAGGGCTTTACAACCAGCCCGAGGGTGCGTGGCTCCCTTGCATCACGTTCTGACCCGAGGCAGAAACGCCGGCGTATCTACCCGCCCCTTACAATCTGAAAATGCCGTCCCACTTGCCGCAACCCGCACGCGCCGTGGTTCTCACCATCAGCGACTCCCGCACTCGCGGCGAGCGCGCCGACCTCTCCGGGCCGGCGGTCGCGGCCTCGCTGCAAGCGGCAGGTTTCCTCGTGGAGGGACCTTACCTCCTCGCGGATGAGCAGCCCCTGATCGAGTCTGCGTTGCGCGCGCATGCCGCCAGCGCGCCACTCGTCGTCACCACCGGCGGCACCGGCATTGCGCCGCGCGATGTCACGCCCGAAGCCACGCGCGCCGTCTGCACCCGCATCCTCGATGGCTTTGCCGAGCGCATGCGCGCCGCCGGAGCCCGCCGCACCCCGCTCGCCGCGCTCAGCCGCGCCCTCGCCGGCGCCTGCGGCCGCTCCCTCATCGTGAACCTGCCCGGCAGCCCGGAGGGCGCCGTCACCTCGCTCCAGGCGGTGCTCGATCTCATCCCGCACGCGCTCGTCCTGCTCAGCGGCGCCGATGCCCACACGGAAGCTCCCGGAAAGCCGCGCACGTGAGCCACTTCCTCGCGAAATGGCTCGCCCGCTACAAGGGATTCGTCCTCGGCGTCCTCGGTCCCCTGGGCATCTGGGGCGCCGGACTTGCCGGATTCGTCGACTCCGGCACCGTCCCCATCCCGATGGATCCCCTCATCGCCACCTGGGCCTGGAACGACCATCGTCACGCCTATCTCTACGTCATCATGGCGGCGGCGGGCTCGGCCATCGGCGGTCTTATCCCGTTTCTGCTCGGCCGCGCCGGAGGCGAGCTCTTCCTGCTGCGCCGCATCGACCGCGCCCGCTACGAAGCCATGATGGCGCGCTTCGAAAAGCAGGAGTTCCTGGCCATGGCCATCCCCTCCGCCATGCCCCCGCCCACTCCGTGGAAGGCCTTCGTCTTCGGCGCCGGCGTCTTCGAGATGAATATCTGGCACTTCATGCTCGCCGTCTTCATCGGCCGCCTGGTGCGCTTCGGCGCGGAGGCCGCACTCACCATCAAGTACGGCCCGCAGATCGTCAACGTCGTCGGCGACCTCTTCAAGCACCACCTGATGGTGACCCTGGTCGTCCTCTTCGTGCTGCTCGGCCTGCTGCTTTTCTGGGTCATTCGCAAGCGCTACAGGAAATCCGGCGACAGCAGCGCAGGCCTGGACGATGCCGATCCAACCGCAGAACCGCGCCGGCGCAAACGCTCCTGGCAATAGAAAAGGCCCGGCAAGCGCCGGGCCTCGTCAGGTGATCGTCCCTCTGTGAGCGCTAGACCGTTACCGGCTTCGCTGCATTCTTCGCGGTCTTCACCAGTGCACTAAATGCCGCGGCGTCGTTGGTCGCGATATCGGCCAGAATCTTGCGATCCAGCTCGATCCCCGCCACCTTCAGCCCGTGAATGAGCTGCGAGTAGCTGGTCCCGTTCTGCTTCGCGGCGGCGTTGATGCGCACAATCCACAGCGAGCGGAACTGGCGCTTCTTCTGCCGGCGCCCGGTGTAGGCAAACTTCAGGCCGCGCTCGACGGCCTCCTGCGCTGCCTGGTAGAGCTTCGATTTGGTAAGGAAATAGCCGCTTGCCCTCTTCAGTATCTTTTTGCGGCGGGCAAGCCGTTTGGTTCCACGTTTTACGCGGGGCATCTCGTTGGTTCTCCTTTGCGTACATCGTTATGCGGCTGGAGGCAGGAGGCAGCGCCCGAGGGGGCGTTGCTTTTGAACCTCTTCACTCGCTCATCGCTCTGACTTCGGCTACTGCCTATGGGCTCACAGGGAACGCGTTACCCCGGCCCGGCCGAAAGATCAGGCGTACGGAATCATGCGCAGCACCTTTGGCAAGTCGGCTTCGGAGACCAGCACTGTGCCACCCAGGTGGCGCTTGGTCTTCTTTTCCTTCGAGGTCAAAATGTGACGCATCTTGGTCTGGCCACGAAGCACTTTGCCCGTACCAGTCTTCTTGAAGCGCTTTGCGGCGCCCTTGTGTGTCTTCAGCTTAGGCATGGGTATCCTGAAAATCGCCGGTATGGCGACATCAGCCAGTATAACGGAGTTCCGAGAGGAGGGCCAGCGATGCCAATTCAGGTGGAAACCGACCTGACCGCCTTCGATTGGATCGAAAACGGGCGAGTCAAGAACGAGCCTCACTCGAAAGATCGTGACTGGCCGGGCGTGCCCGTCGCTGCCGTGGTCCCTGAGGTATTTGAGGCTTACGCGAAGGTCTTCCATCCCATCGAGGGGCATTACGAAAACATCGA
>DASQRJ010000140.1:0-4089 GCA_035642955.1 Acidobacteriaceae bacterium | reverse complement strand
GGGCGACGGCATCGAGAGTTGCCACGCCGCCTTCACACGGTTGGATGGCGGCAACGGCGGCGCTGGTCTTTTCCGGGTCAGAGGTGAAGTCACTGAGGAGCGTCGACTTCCTGCCATAGCTAAGGACTGCAACTTCGTGCGGGGCGGCGCCGGTGATGTCGTCGATCATGGTGCTGAGGCCAGCCAGTTTTGACATTTCCATTGCGGAGGCGCCGCTGCACTGGACGACGACGACGAGGGAGAGGCCGGTTTGCTCCGGAGCGTCCTCGAGGTGCACCATCTGGGAGACGCCGTTGTCGGTGACGACGAACTGGCTGCCCATCAGACCGTAGATGAAGTCGCCCTGCTGCGTGGTGACCTGCGTGGGGACGGTGACGAGGTTGGTCTGAGTGGAGAAGCTGTATGGGTTCTGCTGCTGGGCCTGCGCGGCGAAGGTGGAAAGAGCCAGAGCACAGAAGAGGCCGGGTTTCCACATGCAGGCCAGTATAGTTGCGCCGATAAGCGGCCTGCTTGCGCGCTAACCATTATCCTGAAGAAGCATGGGTCGTTTCTTCATCTTTGTCATCGGTTTTGGCCTGGCGGCTTCCCTTCTGCTGGCTTCAGCCCAACTCATTCCCAAGCCGAAGGGCACGCCGAGTACGGTGTGGAATCCGTGGGAGGCCGAGCATAGCGGTACCCATCAGCCGCTGCGGGGCATTCATGCAGCCGGGAACGGTGTGGCGTGGGCGAGTGGAGCACGGGGAACGGTGCTGCGGACCGAGGATTCCGGCTATGTGTGGCAGGGGTGCAGCTTGCCGGAGGGTGCGGAGAAGCTGGATTTCCGGAGCATCTGGGCGTGGGATGCGCAGACAGCGATCGTGATGTCGTCCGGACCGGGCGAGCAGAGCCGGCTTTATAAGACCAGCGATGGCTGTGCGCACTGGGCGGCGCTGGCGACGAATCAGGATCCGGGTGGGTTTTGGGATGGGCTGGCGTTTTCCGACGAGAAAAATGGCTACATTCTGGGCGACCCAGTGAATGGACATTTCACCCTGCTGCGCACCGAGGATGGTGGAGCGCACTGGAAGTCCCTGACCAGCAAGGACTTGGATCTGGGAGACCAGAAATCTGGGGCGTTTGCGGCGAGCAATCAGTCGATGGTGCTGGTGGGACCGGTGCTGGGAAAAGTATCGGCTCCGTGGTTTGGCACCAGCGGGATGAGCGGGGGACAGCACCCTTACGTCTATTCGGGGGGACTGGACTGCGGAATGCAAATGGCGCACACGAATCCGGAGCGGTGTCTGACGCGGTTCTGGAGCTTTGAGAAGGCCGAGGTGCCGATGGCCGGGGCGAGCGAGTCGCAGGGAATCTTTGCCCTGGGGCTACGCCAAGAGGCTGCTGGCGCGTTGCATGCGGTGGCGGTGGGCGGTGACTACTCCGCGCCGGCCAAAACCGATGGCACGGCGGCATGGCGCGATCCCAAAACGGGAAAGTGGACGGCGGCCAAGAAGATGCCGCATGGATACCGATCGAGCGTGGCGTGGGACGCGGCGGACAACGCGTGGATCACGGTTGGTGTGAATGGAACAGACGTCTCGTATGATGACGGGCAGAGCTGGTCTGCGCTGGGCAATGACGGCTACAACGCCATCAGCCTTCCCTGGGTGGTTGGCCCCGAGGGTCAGATCGCCAAGTTGACCAGTTTGAAAGGAAAGTAGCCGCAGAGGCACGCGCATGGCGGAATTTGTCATCAGACTGGCCGATGAGCGCGGCCGACTGCAGGAACAGGTGCAGACGGCGGCGAGCGCCGAGGAGCTGCGCAACCGCTTCACGCAGGCCGGATATTACGTCTATTCGGTGAAGTCGCGCGGGCTGCGGGCACGCCAGAAGAAGATCAAGCTGGAGGGCTTTCTGGTCTTCAACCAGCAGTTCCTCACCCTGATTCGGGCAGGTGTTCCGATTCTGCCGGCGCTCGATATGCTGGCGAAGAGCCAGAAGAACGAGGCCTTTCAGGGACAACTGGAAAGCGTGGCGCAGCGCGTCCGCACCGGGCAGTCGCCGTCCGAAGCGTTCGAGTCGCAAGGGGGGTTTCCGGCGATCTACACGACGACGCTGCTGGCGGGCGAGCGCAGCGGGCACCTGGAAGATGTGCTGTCGCGATACCTGAACTTCCAGCGGATCTCGCTGACTTTTCGCAAGAAGCTGACGGCGTCGATGTTTTATCCAGCGTTGCTGGTGATCATGGTGATCTCGATGTTCATCTTCCTGATCACCTTTGTGGTGCCGAAGTTTGGAGAGCTCTACGCCCAGATCGGGGGCAAGCTCCCGGCCCTGACGTTGCTGCTGCTGGCGCTGGGCAAGAACTTCCAGGCCTACATCTTGTATGCGATACCGGTGGTCGCCCTGAGTGCGTACGGTATATGGCGATGGAGCCGCACGGACCGCGGCGCCCATCGGATTGACCAGATACGGCTGAAGATGCCGGTCTTCGGGAATATATGGGTCAAGTACCAGGTGGCGCAGTTTTCGCGGACGCTTTCGACGCTGCTGGAAGGCGGCATGCCGCCGGTGCCTTCGCTGGAGACCGCGGCACGGTCGATTTCGAGCCGAATTATTGCAAAGGCGGTAAGGACGTCGGTGGTCAGCGTTCGTGAAGGCAAGGCGCTCTCCGTGGCCCTGACGCGGACCAAGGTGTTTCCCGATCTGGCTACCTCCATGATCGAGGTGGGCGAGTCCACCGGCGCACTGCCGCAGATGCTGAACTCCGTGGCGGAGTTTTTTGAAGAAGATGTGCAGTCGGCGTTGACGGCTGCGCTGTCCCTGATTGAGCCGATCATCCTAGTGGTGATGGGCGTCGTCGTTGTCACGATCATGATTGCGCTGTACCTGCCCATCTTTTCGCTGGGACAGTCGACCGCGATTGGGGGCAGGTGATGAAGGGTCAGCCCGTCCGGCGAAGCGGATCACACAGATGCTGCGATTCGGCCGGCGACCGCGAAGAGCAGCTTTTCTTGACGGAAAGCCTGCGCCGGGCTGGTCTCGAAAGCCGAAGTGATGATGAAGACGGTCTAACCGTTAAAGGAGTTCCCCCGCGTGGCTGAAAGTCCTGTTGTCGTGATGCCGGTGCCGAACCTGGTCGATGAGGTGACGCGTGCGCAGGCCCTGGCCGCGCGCTACCGCTGCGAATTTCTCGACCTGAAGAACTTCCGCATCCAGCACGATCTCTTCCGGTCGGTGCCGGTGGACATGATGTTCCGCTACAACTTTGTGCCGCTGGAGCAGATGGAAGACCGGCTGGTGATTGCGGTGAGCGATCCGAGCCGGCTGATGGTGCTGGACGAGATTGCCGGGCTGCTGGGACAACGCGTGGTGACGCGGGTGGCGACGCTCTCGCAGATTACCGATCTGCTGAAGAAGACGGAGCAGTCGCAGCGCGTGCTGGATGAGGCGTCCGAGGGGCTGACCTTCGATGTGATCTCGTCGGAGGAGAACCAGGACGAGAACATCTCGATCGAGAAGCTGACGTCGGAAGAGGATATCTCACCGATCATCCGGCTGGTGGACACGACCATCTACACCGCGCTGGAGCGTCGCGCGTCAGACATTCACATTGAGACCTATGACGACTCGTTGCTGGTGAAATACCGCATCGATGGCGTGCTGCAACCGGCGATGGCGCCGATTGCGCGCGAGCACCACACGACCATCCTGTCGCGCATCAAGGTCATGAGCGAGCTGGACATTGCAGAGCGCCGCGTGCCGCAGGATGGCCGCTTCCGGGTGCGCTACAAGGGTCGCCTGATCGACTTCCGCGTCTCCATCATGCCGACGGTGCACGGGGAGAATGCCGTACTCCGCGTGCTGGACAAGGAATCGATGAGCGAGAAGTTCAAGAAGCTGACGCTCGATGTGGTGGGATTCCAGGCAGACGACCTGGCGAGATTTCGCCGGTATATCCGCGAGCCCTATGGCATGGTGCTGGTGACGGGACCAACCGGTTCGGGCAAGACAACCACCCTCTATGCGGCGCTGAACGAGATCAAGAGCGATGAGGACAAGATCATCACCATTGAAGACCCGGTGGAGTACCAGATCCGCGGCATCACGCAG
>DASQRJ010000139.1:0-7667 GCA_035642955.1 Acidobacteriaceae bacterium | reverse complement strand
TGTCATTTCTCCTGTCGCTTCTGACCGTCATCCTGTGGCGCTGGCTGCGCCAACGCCGCAAGAGTCGTCCATCTACTTAGGCTGCGGAGGCGGCGTTGCCTGCGCAGGCGGAGTCGATGGCGGTGGTGTTGCCGGCTCGCTCGGCGGCGGAGGCGGCGGTGGTGGTGCTGGCGCCGGTTCTGTATCGCCCGCCGCCAGCAGCTGGATGTCGAAGATCAGATCGCCCTTCGGCGGGATCACCGGCGGCCGGCCGCGTTCGCCATAGGCCAGTTGGTAGGGAATGAAGAGACGGCGTTTCCCGCCCACATGCATCCCCGCAAAACCGCCATCCCAGCCCGGGATGACACCATGAACTCCCTGCTGGAAAGTAAAGGGCTCATTGCGATCGACGGACGAGTCGAACTTGGTTCCGTTCGAGGCCAGCCAGCCGGTGTAGTGCACGGTATAGAACTGTCCCGGCTGAGCTTCGGCTCCATCCCCGGGGGTGATATCGATATAGCGCAGCGCAAATGCCGATTCCACCTTCCCGGTCGCTGGAGGAATGCCCGGCGGCAGCGGCGGCAGGGGATTCGCCACCGGGCAGGGAACAGCCGCCCGCCGATGCGTGGCCGTAGTTTTCTTAGGTGTCTGCTGCGCTGCAGTGGTAACCGCGCAGATTGCAAGGAGAGGCAAAGCCAGGCTGGCGATCTTCATTTGTGTCTCCGCATTTCGTGATTCCGAAGTCGTAGATCAGCAGTGATGTTACCTGTTCTGTTTCGGGAAACTTCAGCTTTAGTGGTATGCCCAAAGGCACGTATTCCCATTGATACTCGGACTCACGTCAGTTACGAAGGAGCGCGAGATGGAGAACGGTTCCAGTATCTTCAATCAGGCACGGCAGCTTGTCCAGGAAGCAGATCGCAAGCTTGAGGAGTTGGAGCACCGCTTCAACGAGGCTTTTGAGTTCTCGCGCGAAGAGCGCGAGGAACTGGCGCCGCGCGCCTCTGACGAATATGCAAACTGGACCATCGAGCTGGCGCCCAAAAGCCTCCGGGCCATCTTCCTGCTGACGCCGAAGACTGGCCGTGAATGGTCGCTCGAAGTGATGGATCCGGAACACGGCATGCGCAGCCTGGGCCTCTTTCGCGGTGGCGACAACGGCGTCGGCGGATCGCGCCGCCTGCGCGCAGCCCGCGTGGTCAGCGCCATCGGCAGCTGGGTAGAAAAGGCCCAGATACCGCTGCCGCCGCAGCAGACGGTTCCTACCTCGCGCAAGGAAGCCGCCCACATGCGCGCCGAGGCGAAGCCCATGGAAGTGAAGGCGGATCTCCCTCCCCGTGATCAGATGCCGATGCCCGCTGCGCCGCGCTGGCTGGACATGCTCCCGGATGCGCAGGGCATGCCGTTGCCCGATGCCGCGGCGGCGAAGAAGAACAACGCGCAGGTCGGCTTCGGTCTGGGCCGCATCTTCGGCGGCCGTGACGGGATGGCCGAACAGGCATAAACAAAATCGAACGACGTTATGCAAAGGGTGGGCGCCGCCAGGCTCCCACTCTTTTTGCTTTTGCCCCGTCTTCCTGCTGCGATCGTCCGTCTTGCACGCCCTGCGACGATCCTTGCCCGCAGACTCATCGCTCTCGATGGACACCGGTTCACCAGGAAGTCTCCGGTAGTGACAAGGTTCAGACCTTGTCAGGTACCAAGTCTCCACTCACTATCACGCGGGAGAAGACCCGGCGTACAATCAGCCCTTTCGAGGTTGAAAGATTCACCTCGACGAATGCGGCGAAGCACATTGGGGAGGAAGCGATGCACAGAACACTACGCACCATGGCGTTGGCGGCGTTGAGCACGGCGTGCCTGCTGGCCACCAGCAGTTGCGCCAAACACAGCTATTCCGACCAGTACTACATGGTCGCAACCAACATCAAGCTGCCATATTGGCAGACCGCAAACAACGGTCTCATGAAAGCCGCCAATCAGTACGGCATCAAGGCGGAGATGCGCGGCCCCGACAATTTCGATCCGCAGGCCGAGGTGCAGGAGTTTGAGACGGTCATCGCGCGCAAGCCACAAGGAATTCTTGTCTCCGTCGCGGACCCGGCTCTCATGCAGCCTGAGATCGACAAAGCCATCAACGCGGGCATTCCGGTGTTGACGATTGACTCTGACTCCCCCAACAGCCATCGCCTCTACTTCATCGGCACCAACAACCTGCAGGCGGGCCGTCTTGGCGGGCAACGGGTGGTGGAAAAGCTGCACGGCAAGGGCAATGTGGTCTTCTTCACCATGCCCGGCCAGCCCAACCTGGATGAACGCCTGAAGGGCTATATGGATGCATTCAGCAAGAGCCCCGGCATCATGGTCGCGAATATCGTCAACATCAGAGGCGACTCCGGCAACGCCTTCGACAACACACAGGCGATGGTTCCCAAGACCGGCAAGGACAAGATCGACGCGTTCGTCTGTCTGGAGGCTTCCGCCGGCAAGGATGTCGCAGAAGCCCTCAAGCGCGCGCATGCCACGGATCGGGAACTGGTCGCCATGGACGTAGACGAAGCCACCTTGAACCTGGTGAAGGAAGGCGTGATCGACGCCACCGTCGGCCAGAAGCCATTCACCATGGCCTACTACGGTCTAAAACAGATAGTGGAATTGCACGAAAACCCCCTGAAAAACCTGGGAAAGGACTTCGATACCGACCCGTTCTCTCCCGTCCCGTCCTTCGTCGATACCGGCACCACGCTGGTGGACAAGAACAACGTCGATCTCTTCCTGCGCGCGCAGAAGGAGGCGGCCCAGTAGCGGAAACCAGCCCTTGCAGACGGAGAGACCTGCCATAAGGCAGGTCTCTTTGCTTTTCGGCCTTCATCGTCGAACAGCTCTAATCCGGTTCCTTCACGTAGAACCCGTCGGGCGCATCCACCACCGTGTTCTTTTCCTTGCTCGCTATCTTGAGCGAGTGGAAGCCGGGCCGCGCTCCGGGCTTGTCCGGGTTGAATGTCAGCAGCGACTGATGAGCCAGGTCGTCCTCGATCATGGCGTAGATGGCAGCGGCGTTGTCCTTCTTCGTCAGCTCGAAGACGCGGCCGCCTGTGGGCACGGCAATGTCTCCAAGCACGCGCTGTCCGTCTCCCTTTACGCTCTGCTGCGGGCGGCGTTGCCCGCCGCCGGGATAGCCTCCCGGATAGCCGCCTCCGGGGTAGCCTCCGCCGGGATAGCCACCCGGATAGCCGCCGGGATACCCTCCGGGATAGCCGCCTCCCGGGTAGCCGCCAGGATATCCACCCCCGGGATAGCCCGCGCGTCTGTTGCCTTGGTTCGGATCGTTCTGCTGGTCAAGCTTCTTCTGCTCTTTGTCTATCTCGCCCTTCACGTAGACGCCGTAGATAATGGTGCCGGTCTTCTGCGCGCTGTCGATGGCAGTGCGCAGAGACTCCTTACTGCCCTGATCGATGCCGTTCGAGAACAGCACCAGCACCTTGCGCCCAGTCTGCTTTCCCGTGATCTCGTTGGTGGCGAGATAAATCGAGTCGTAGAGCATCGATTGCGCGCCCGAGCTCGATGTGCCGCCGCCGGTGTTCGGCTCCGGCGAGTCGAGCAGGCTGGCGCCCTGCTGTAGTTTGGCCTTGTCTGCCGTCAGGTCCTGCAGAAGTTCCACCTCGCGGTCAAAGTGCACCACGAAGCCGCGATCCTGCGCGGACTTCATCATGGCGTTGATAAAGTCCATGCTGGCGGCCTTCTCTTCGGCCGTCGCGCCGCGCTCGCCCCGGCTGGTATCCACCAGAATCCCGAAGACCAGCGGCTGCCCGGCGCCGGGCGCCAGTGTCACGATGCTCTGAGCGGCGCCATCCTCGCTCAGCGTGAGTCCGTCTTTGGCGGGATTGGCCACCGGCTCGCCCTTTTTGTTCCGGACCAGCACCGCTGTCGTCACCATCATGCTGCTCTTCGGCGGCGGTGGCGTCGTGGGAGCCGCCGTATCGGGCTTGGACTGGGCAAAGAGCGGCAACGGCAACAGGCAACACAACAGGACAGCGCGCACCATATGAAGGAATAGACGCATCGGGGTGGAAGAAGGCTACAGCGAAAACCGCCTGGGTTGCGTTGCAACTGCAATGGCCACAGTATCATCCCATTCGCACGCCTCTTGGGACAGAAAACGCCCGGTGTGCTCTCATCCCTGCAAGGAGAAACGATGCCGAACGCAAAACCGCTGACCCATAAGCAGTTGATTGCATACCTCAATGAAGATCTGGCCCGCGAATATCAGGCCATCATCGCTTATGTGAACTACTCCCAGGTGCTGAAGGGTGCGGCCTACATGAACATTGCGGACGAACTGGCCGTCCACGCCGCCGAGGAGCTCGCCCATGCGCTCAAAATCGCCAACGCGATCGACTACCTCGGCGGTATGCCGACCGTGCAGCCGAAGCCGGTCAAGACCTCAGAAAAGGCCGAGGAGATGCTCCGCTTCGATCTCGAGAACGAGAAGGAGACCATCCGTCAGTACCGCCGCCGCCTGAAGCAGGCCGAGGAACTGAACGAATACGCCGTGAGCGAAACCGTCCGCACCATCCTCATCGATGAGCAGGACCACCTCGTTGCGCTCGCCACCGCGCTGGGAATCGATGCGCCGCAACCCGGAATCGCGGACTGAACTGCATCGCGCGGGGGTGCGGAGGCCGCTCTGCACCTCCCGCTAACCGGTCATTGCACGCTCTCATTGCACGCTATAGACATGCGTGCCGCTGCCGACCTGTTCGGACCTGCCGCTCGGCAATGCGATCGTCGCCGTGGTATTCGGTGGGGTGATGACGGTCAGCGTGTGCGTCGTTCCGTTCCAGTCCGTCGTGACCGTTCCGTAGGCTGAGTCGTACTCCGCATGCACCTGCGGCAGAGCCGGGTCCAGGTGCGGCGCGATCGTCAGATGATGGAATCCCGCACCGGATGCATCCGTGTCGATGCCGGCAACGCGGCGGAAGACCCACTCCATCACCGATCCGAAGGCATAGTGATTGTAGGAGTTCATCCCTGGATCGCCGGTATCGCCATTCCAGCGCTCCCACCATGTCGTTGCGCCTTTCTTCACCATGTATCCCCAGGAGGGATAGGTGTCCTGCAGCAGCAGCCTGTACGCAACATCGGCGCGGCCATTCTCATCCAGCACAAACATCAGGAAGGGCGTGCCCAGAAAGCCGGTCGTCAGATGATTGCCATGCGTCTCGATATCCTTCACCAGCCGCTCCGTCATGGCCGCACGCATCTGCTCCGGTGCAATGCCGCTGTAGAGCGTGACGACGTACGCGCTCTGCGTATCGCCTGACACGGAAGCGTCGGGATGGATGTACGCCTTGCGATACGCGGCGGTAATCTTCTGGTAAAGCGCCTCATATTTCTCCACGTTCGCCGGGTTGTACAGCGCCGCCGCCATCTCCTTCATATCGCGCGCGATGATGGCCCAGTATGCCGTGGCAATCAGATCGTGCGGCGTACGCGGATCGGGCGCGAGCCAGTCGCCATAGTTGTTGCCCAGCTGTTGGCCGCGCAGGTGATTCGGATTGCCGCGCTCGATGAAGTCCATGTAACGCTCCATCTGAGGCCAGGAGCGCTCCAGCAGTGCCGTATCGCCATACTGCAGCCACGCCGCGTAGGGAATCAGGATGCCGGCGTCCGCCCATCCCGGCGCGCCCGCTTCCGGCTTCATCAAGTCGGGCGAGATATCGGTGAACGATCCGTTTGGCCGTTGCGCATCCAGAATGTCGTTCATGAACTTTTGCGTGAAGCTCGCGGTATCGAAGTTGTAGCTGCCGGTTCGCCAGAAGACGCCCGCATCGCCCATCCAGCCCAGCCGTTCGTCGCGCTGCGGGCAATCGGTGGGGATCGAAAAAAAGTTCCCACGCTGCCCCCACAGGCCCAGCTCGCTCATGCGATTCAGCAGATCGCTCGAGCTGTGAAAGCGCATCGACGGCTGCTCCGGAAGGCTGTTGTATACCAGGCCGTCGATGCTCGCTTTGGTGAGCGTGCCCGGATAGCCGGAGACCTCGACATAGCGAAAGCCATGGAAGGTGAAGCTTGGCGTGTAGCTCTCCTCGCCGTTGCCGGAAAGCGTGTAGTAGTCGGTGGCGGTCGCGTTGCGCAGGTTTTCGGTGTAGATGCTGCCATCGGGATTCAGGCGCTCGGCATAACGCAGCCGCACCACGGTGCCGCGCGGGCCGCGCACATGCAGCCGCACATTGCCCACCATGTTCTGGCCCATGTCGAAGACCGCCGGGTGCGTGCCGTTTGCAGGCGGGTGCGGGCCGTTTGCAGTATGGAGCGACTCCGGATGCAGCGTGACGATCGTGGTGATCGGCGCATCGGGCGCGGCGGTGACCGCCAGGCCATCGGGGGCAGTGCCGGTTACAGCGGGCGACCATCCGGCCGCTGCGAATCCCACTTCGCTCCATCCCGGCATCTCGGCGCGCGCGTCATACGCCTCACCGCCGTAGATCTCTGAAGACAGCACCGGCGCGGCGGCCGCCTGCCACGTATCGTCTGTCCCCATGCTCTCGTGATGGCCATCCGTAAACGTGATATCGAGTTGGGCTCGCAGCAGATCCGGCCCGGGGAAGAAGCGATCGCCGCTCCAGGTCAGCGGCGAGCCATGCCATCCGCCGCCGAGCATGAACCCAAGCACGTTCCTGCCCGGCACTTTCCTGCCCGAGGACAGCATCGACGTGACGTCGTACGTCTGATACAGCACGCGTTTGTGGAAATCCGTGAAGCCGGGCGTCAGCAGCGTCTGCGAAGCGACCTGCGTTCCGTTCAGCCACGCCCGGTATGCGCCAAGCGCCGTCACCGTCAGTCGCGCGGAACGAATATTTCCGCTCGTCGAAAACTCTTTGCGCAGCAGCGAAGCGTCCGTCACCACGCGATCCGGCCCGGCAACGGCCTTTGCGCGATCCACCCCCACGCTGAACGGTGCATCGAGCGGGCCGACTTCCTGCGCAGGCGCCCACGCCACGCTTGCTCCCGCTCGCGCGTTCCATGCGCGATCGCTGACGATGCGCCGCTCGCTCCCATTCGCATCGGTGAGGTGAATCGACGCGGCGAAAGCAGCAGCCTCCGTCTTCACATCATCGTGCGCTTGCGGCGAGACCACGCGTACCAGGATTTCGTTATCGCCCGCTGCTCCCGAGCCGAAGCGCAACTCCGGCGTGATCTCCTCCCAGTCGAAAGCGCTCCACTCGGTATGCTTGCCCGTCTCGGTTCCGTTGACGGACGCTACAAACGTCCCACGCGAGACAATCTGCAGGCTGGCGCGCAAGGGACGCGCATCCAGATGCAATATGTAGCGAAACTCGGCCACCGTCCCGCCGCTCACGTGCTGCGCGTCGGCATTCGGCAGCCATAGCCATCGAATCTTCTGCAGCTCCAGCGCAGCAGCGGGATCGTCGCGACGGATCCATTGTGCCGTCCAATCGGAAGGCGACAGCAAGCCCGTCTCAAACCACGCTGGCGCAGACTGCTCGTCCTTGCCCTGGCTATCCCACACTCGTACCGCCCAGTAGTAGCGCGTGCGCGCATCGAGCGCAGGACCGCGGTAGGCAACATCGACAGAGTCCGCGGCCGCAATCCGCCCCGAGTTCCAAACCTCTCCGCGGCCGTTGCGCACCGCCTGCTCATCGGTCCCCACATGGATCTCGTAA
>DASQRJ010000138.1:0-5617 GCA_035642955.1 Acidobacteriaceae bacterium | reverse complement strand
TCGCCGAGCTGCAGGAATATCGCCCGGCAGAGATCTTCCGCGACGCGAAGGGTAAGGCCGTCCCCGCCGGCCATTACTCGATGCTCGTGGCAACCACCTTCCAATCACCCGAGCGCACCCTGCGTGATGAGGAGCTGCATGAATGGTCCGCCAGCATCGTCAACGTGCTGGAATCGCTCGGGGGCAAGTTGCGCGCGTGATCGAAACTGCGCAGGCAAGAGGTTGTCAATTACGGCACACATATGCACAGGGGGCGAATCGGATTTGCCTTCGTGCGTTTGCATTGGCGATATACTGCGGGCTAGGTAAAGGTAAGTAACATTTCCCCCAATGTAGTGAGGATGTATGGCAGCGGCAGCGATGGACATTACGGATCAGGGAGCAGAGACCCTGGCAGCAGCCGATTTTCAAGCTCTCGAAGAGCGCGTACTACGCGCGGTAGAGCTGCTGAAGGCAGAGCGTGAGGCCCACGCTGCCGCCACAGCGAAGGTCGAAGAGCTTCAGCGGCACAGCGCCGAACTGGAGCGTCAACTGGCGAGTCGCGCAGAGCAGTCCACGCGGCTGGAAGGCGAGATCGGCCAGTTACAGCAGGAGCGGGACCATGTACGTGGCCGCGTCGAGCGGCTCTTGAAGCATCTGGACGAATTCACCGCGTAGTCGCCGACTGCGCAGCCAGAGGAGAATCTAGCCCGCGATGATGAACGACACCAGCCAAGGCGTCACCGTTGAGATCTACGACCAGCCCTATCACCTGCGCGGACAGGATCCCGTGTACATCGAGCGGCTGGCCAACCTTGTCGACACTAAGATGCGCGCCGTCGCCGCGCAGGGCACCACCGTGGACTCGCTGCGCGTGGCGGTGCTGGCGGCTATCAACATCGCGGACGAGTTCATGACCCTGCAGGCGCGTCATCGCAATGCGAATCAGGCAGAGAGCGCGCTGCGCACCCGCGCCAGCAATTTGAACGGACTGCTCGACTCGGTTCTTTCCGGCGAGCGCCGCACCGGCTAAGCACGGCTCTTATTCGTCATCCGGCGAGTAGCGAAGCTGCGCAGTCGTGGAATCGGTCTTCGCTTGCGGAATCGGCTTTTCGCTCTTAGAGCGCCGCAATCCGGACGTTGCCATCCGATGTGTGAACACTGAGCGGCGTTCCACCGCCATTCAGATGTCCGTGCAGGTGGTGGCCGGAGCTGTCGTAGTGATCCATGGTCAGCGGCAGGCTGCAGTCCACGTGCCCGTCGCTGCTGGTGATATCGAGATCGGCGGCAAGCGTCGCTGGCACATGCAAAATCACATGCCCATCCGAGCTCTCGATGCGTGATGCCGCACTGAGCTGCGAGCCGGGCGCGAGCGTAAAGTCCAGGTTTCCATCGCTGGTGTGCAACTGTACCCCGGTGAACTGTCCATCGATGGTCATGTGTCCATCGGAGCCGCGCGCTTCGAGCGTGCCGCTCGCATTCCGGATCGTCACATTGCCGTCGGAAGAGGTGAGCCGCAGCGCTCCGTGGACCTCGTCCAGCGTCACCGAACCATCGCCTGAGTGCACCTGAAGCGCGCCGGTAATCCCCCGTGCGGTCAGATTTCCATCCGCCGTTCTTGCCTCGAGATCCAGATGCGCCGGCGTCTCCACGGTGACCTTCGTGCCTTCGCCCTTCCAGCCGATACGAAAGCCCCAAACCGGCTTCTCCTTCAGCGAAAAGAAAACGCGGTCGCCGTCCTGATGCTCGTCCAGCCGATATTCGTTCAGGTCGCGCCCCGAGTGCACCTGTACCCGGATCTCTTTGCAGTCGCCACAGGACTGAATATCCAGACCACTGTCGCCGGTCTCGATGGTCAGCGATGCGCTGCCGTTGACCGAGTAGGTCTTCTGCCAATCGTGTCCCGATACCTGGGCCAGAGCAGCGGGCAATGCAAGAAGGAATGTGGCTGCGGCAGCAAGGGCGCCGCCAGCGAGACGAGCGGATAGCAAGGACATGGCATTCTCCTGGCCGCGAATACGTCGCAGGAGGAGAGCGGGTTCCCGAAATCTCCAGAAAACCCCCGAGACCGCACGCCAGGCGCCTGGAAAATGGTGCCGTGAGCGCGTGGAGCGGACTAAGGCTTCTTCTGCGTTCCGCCGGTGGTACCCGCAAAGCTGCCTGTGCTGTGCTGGCCGGCATTCTGCCCGGCAGGCGGCTGAGTCTGCTTTTCGTTCACGCTCTTCTTCAACGCGTCTTTCTGTTCCTGGTGCTTGCCGCCCGAGGCATATTGCTCCTCCGGCGCTATCTGCTCGACCGAAGTCGGGGCGCCGGGAGCCTTCGGCGCGTCGGGCTTTACCTCAGTCTTGTTGATGCTCATGGCCGATTCTCCTCACGCGTCCTGCGTCAGGAAAATTAGATGCTCGCCAGGGCTTCGCGCAGCCGCTGCCAGCTCTGTTCCAGCATCTCCGGCAGCACTCGGGTCTCGCCGGTCACGGTCATGAAGTTGGTGTCGCCGAGCCAGCGTGGCAACACATGCATGTGCAAATGGCCGGCCACCCCCGCTCCTGCCGCCGTTCCCATATTCAGGCCCATATTGAAGCCGTCCGGCGAATAGACACGTTCCTGTGCCCGTATGCTCCGCTGCGACAGCTCCATCATCTCCAGTGCGGCATCCGCCGCCAGCGCTGCCAGCGACCCCTCATGCACATAGGGCACGATCATCACGTGGCCGGAGGAGTACGGATAGGCATTCAGGCAGATGTAGCAGGTGCGGCCGCGGAGGACGATATTCGCCGCATGATCGGCCTCTTCCGCGGTCATGCCATGCTCGATCGCGTAGTCGGCGGCAGCGATCAGATTGCAAAAGACGCAGTGGCAATCGCCCGGCCACGCGGCGAGCCGGACCGGCACACCGGCCCGGGCATCCCGCGTCTCGGGATTCTGATCCTTGGGCTGGGTGACATACGTGTAACGCCATGGCGTCCACAGATGATTCATAGAGCCCTTTTCTATAAATTTCAGTCCTGTGATTCCAGAGGAAGCCAGCAACCGTTCGGGCGGCCTTTTGTCGGGAAAGGACGTCTCCAGAGTTTTCCGTCTTCCAGCGCGGCAGGAAATGCTCTACCGGCGAGTATAAGGGCCAGTGCACGGCCGCTGCGGTCCCGGAAGAGGACTTGCACGTTCACAGAATTTTCACAGCTCCGCCCGCGCGAATCCTTTGTTTGACTGCCCTATGGCCGGTTGCTACACTCGTAAGTGAAGCCCTGTCTGCTGGATTCGCAGGCGTGGCTTCCACTGCGATCCCTGCCCATTCCGAAGCCAAGGCAACTCCCTTACTGGAGACCTGCAGCGCATCCGCCGAGTCTGTGCGGAGTCCCGGCAGGCCCAGCGGAATCGCCTCCCGGTAAAGATGCAGGCAGCAGCAGCGAGTGCCCTGGGTTCGCCACCGTCAGGAAGCCGAAGCGGAGCAAGGCGCGCCGGTCTCTCCGGAACCGCTTTGTACCGTACCTCGAAGAGGACCTGACTTCCCCCGATTGGCGCGGCCCCGACGGCGACTGTCCGATGCGCCCCGTTGCGGGGCCTTTTGCCAGAGCGCCGAGGCGGTAGAAGGGACCGCCGACGAATCCGGAGCTGGTAGCTATGGCAGACGCCCTACATTCTGAACAAACCGAGAGCAAACCCCTGAACACCGAACTGGAAACCCCAACGCTTGATGCCGCGACGGAGCACGAACAGCCGTCGACCGAACCCACCTACAACCACCAGAGCGCCGAGTACCACCACGGCGAAGCTGGCCACGCCTCCGCGTCTGACTCTCATGACGCCGTCGCGACTGCCGAACCGGCAGACGAAGACATGAGCATGGAGGATTTTGCCGCGGCACTGGAGTCGTTTGACCGTGAGCAGGCCGCCGAGGCCGCCATCGCGCAGGGTGATGAGAACAACATCATCCAGGGCACCGTGGTGAAGCTGACGGACAAGCACGTGGTGGTAGATGTCGGGCTCAAGAGCGAGGGCCTCATTCCCCTGGAGCAGGTGACCGATCACACCGGTCAGTCCAAGCTGCATCCCGGCGATGTCATCGACGTGGTGGTGGAGCGCGAGGAGGCCGAGGGCGGCTACCTGCTGAGCTATGAGAAGGCGCAGCGCCACCGGGTCTGGGATTCCATCGAGAAGGCCTACACCGACAAGGTGCCGATCACCGGTACCGTGCTGGGCCGGGTCAAGGGCGGAGTTACTGTCGATATCGGCATCAAGGCATTCCTGCCCGGCTCGCAACTCGAGATCCGGCCGGTGCGCAATCTGGACGCTTACATCGGTCAGCCGATCGACGTCCGCGTCATCAAGCTCAACAAGAAGCGCGGCAACGTGGTCGTCTCCCGCAAGGAGATCCTCGAAGAGGAGCAGAACAGCAAGCGCACCCTGACCCTGGAGCACCTGGAAGAGGGAGCCATCCTGAACGGTACGGTGAAGAACCTGACCGACTACGGCGCCTTCGTCGACCTGGGCGGCATCGACGGCCTGCTGCACATCACCGATATGTCCTGGGGCCGCCTGACCCACCCGCGTGACCTGGTCAACGTCAACGACGAGATCCAGGTGAAGGTGCTGAAGTTCGACAAGGATAAGCAGCGCGTCTCGCTCGGCTTCAAGCAGCTCACCCCGGACCCGTGGCTCGACGCCGTGGAGCGCTATCCCATCGGCGCGCGTGTGCGCGGCCGCATCCTCAGCGTCACCGATTACGGCGCCTTCGTCGAGCTGGAGCAGGGCATTGAAGGCCTGGTCCACGTCTCCGAAATGACCTGGTCCAAGCGGATGAAGCATCCGTCAAAGATGGTCAAGCCCGGCGACGAGGTCGAGACCATCGTGCTCTCCGTCAATCCCAACGACCGCCGCATCTCGCTCGGCATGAAGCAGTTGCTCGAGAATCCCTGGGAGCATCTCTCGGAGCGCTACCCGGCGGGCGCCATCGTGGAAGGCCGCGTGCGCAATCTCACCGATTTCGGCGCCTTCATCGAGATCGAGGACGGCATCGACGGTCTGGTGCACGTTTCGAATCTGAGCTGGACCAAGCGCGTGAAGCATCCCTCCGAGGTGCTGAAGAAGGGTGAGAAGGTGCGGGCGGCGGTGCTCGGCGTGGAGGCGGAGAATCGCCGCCTGTCGCTCGGCATCAAGCAGCTCCAGCCGGACGTCTGGGAGACCTTCTTCGACCAGCACCGCGTGGGCGACGTGTTGAAGGGCAAGGTTCTGCGTTCGGCGCAGTTCGGATCCTTCATTGAGATCGCCGAAGGCATCGAAGGCCTCTGCCACGTCTCCGAGGCAGCCGATGCGCTGGGTCAGCCGGTGAAGCTCGAAGCCGGGCAGGAGTACGACTTCAAGATCATCAAGATGAACCCGGAGGAAAAGAAGGTCGGCCTCAGCCTGCGGGCCGTGGGCGAAGAGGGCAGCCGCGCCGATGTGGAAGCCTACAAGGCGCCTGCTGCTTCCGGATCCACCACCACGCTCGGCGACCTGATGAACTGGAAGCGCGGCGAGTAGTCACCGAAAGGTGCCATGCCAAAGGCCGCCTCAGGTGAGGCGGCCTTTGCTGTTTTTCTGAGCACAGCGGCGCTAAAGCGCCCTACGAGCTGATTTTCAGCGGGATATTGAAGACCTT
>DASQRJ010000137.1:0-4565 GCA_035642955.1 Acidobacteriaceae bacterium | reverse complement strand
GTGATGGTCAGAAAAACACTGCGCGCTGTGCTGAATAGCATCGTTGATCCTGCTCCTGAAGTCAGAGGAAGCCTATCATCCTTCCCCACGCACAGTCCGCTAGCGGCAGGCCTGTTCGGACCGGCTCGCCGCGTCGTAAATCGCAAAGCGCCTCTGTTTTGTCTTTGATGATGCTATGTCTTGAGTGAGATGTTCTACGGACACTTCGCGATGCGATTGCGCAAGGCGCAGCCATGAGCCGGGTCCGCCGTTACGGCAGGTAGCCCAGCCGCCGCAGGACCTTGCGCGCAAGCCCAGTCAGAGGTCGCTCGGACAACTCGCGCACCAGGACCCACTCGCCTTCCACTCCGCGCCCCCCGCCGCTTCGCAAGTACACATCCACCACATGATTCGTAACCGTGATAGCATGCCGCACCGTGAACTCCGGCGCCTCGGCGCTCTTCGGCTCGCTCTTCGGCTCATAGACCGGCAGCTCCCACATTCCCGCCATCAGCGACGCATCTGCCGCGCGCTGCACCAGCCGTACCAGTTGCCGCGCTCCCGTCCCTCGCCGCCACACCACACGCGCACTATGCCGCTGCTGCTGCGCGCGCCGCGCCGGCATGGGATGTTCTCCCCGCGTGCGGCACCACGGCTGCCATGGGCATCCCAGACAGAGCGGCGCACGCGGCAGACACACCGTTGCTCCCAATTCCATCAAGCCCTGGTTGAAATCTCCGGGCTGTTGCGGGTCCACCAGCGCGCCTGCAAATATGCCGACGCGGGTTGCAAATCCCGCCTCCGCGGCGGACCACCCAGCCACCCGCGCCAGCACCCGCTCCACGTTGCCATCCACCACGGCGACCGGCTCTTCAAACGCGATGCTCGCCACGGCTGCTGCGGTGTATGCGCCTACTCCCGGCAGCACGCGGAGGCCTTTCGCAGTGCGCGGCATGACGCCCGCCAGATCCTCCACCACCATCTTCGCCGCGCCATGCAGCATGCGCGCCCGCCGGTAGTAGCCCAGTCCGCTCCACAGCGCCAGCACCTCTGCCTCGCTCGCCGCCGCCAGCGCCTGTACCATCGGAAATGCCGCAAGGAAGAGCCGGTAGTGTTCCAGCACCGCAGCCACGCGCGTCTGCTGCAGCATGATCTCCGAAATCCAGATGCGGTAGGGATCGCGCGTCGTGCGCCAGGGCAGATCGCGCTTGTGCGCTCGATACCACGCCAGCAGAGCATCGCGCATCTCTTTGACTTCATCCGCCGCGAGCCGTAATACAGAACCCGCCGCAGGCGCTTCTACCGTCGCCCTCGCCGCCGCGGACTTAGCGGCAGCCGCCATTGCCCGTAGCGGTCAGATCATGCGCCGTCAGCAGATAACCCCGATATTGTTTGCTCTTGTCAGTCTTGCCGGTAGGCTGCGGCTGCTGCCACACCGCCAGCGCGCTCAGGGTCTGTGGATGTCCGGTGCAGCCGGCGCCGGCCTCTGCCGCGACAGCCTTCTCCGCCTGAATCTGCACCGTGTACGTCAGGTTCATGTCGTTCACCGCTGGCGTCACCGCGACCTCGCTCACCTGCGCGCCATGAATCCCCAGCGACTGGAGCCACGGCACAATCTGTGCACGCGCCACTCCCTGCCCATTCACGCGCCACACCGCATTCGGCGCCAGCAGCGCATTCACCTGCGTCCACTTCCCCTGTTCCACATCCTGCCAGAAGATGCGATCCACCTGCTCCGCACTCGTGGTTTGCAGCAACGTTGGCTGTTTCTGATCCGGGTACACCGTGCAACCGCCGAGCGGCAAAACCATAAAACTCACTGCCGCCAGACTGGCCGCGGCGACTGCATCGTCCCACACATGCCTGCCTGAGCCATCCCGCGATCGCCGCCGTGCCGTGCGCATATCCGCTAGCGTAGCAGCCCCTTGCTGTTCAGGCGAAAGGCATACACCGTTGCCGCAATATGCAGAACCAGATTGCCTCCTCCCAGCAGCAGTGCACGCAGCCCGTCGTGGGTCGGAAGCGTAAAGTACCGGTGCAGCAGTATCGGCCAGGAGATCGCGCATAGGCCGGCAACCAGCACCGTCGACGCCAGCATCAGCCCCGCGCCAATCCGCCGCATCCCTACCAGCAGCCACGACGCCGCCACCATCAGCAACGCATTCAGATCGGCAATCGCCAGCGAAGCCACCGAAGGTGAGGTCAATAGCTGATGCCGCATCTCCGGCGTGAACTTGAAAATCAGCACGTAGAGGACAGTACCCACCGAGTAGAGACACACCGCCGTGAAATAGAACGCGATGATGTACACGCCCACCGGCCTCGTCGTGCTGGCTTCGTCCGTCATCGCACAAGTATGTCACGCCCGATTCCACATCCAGACGCAACAAAGGCCGCCATTGCTGGCGGCCTTCGTTTGTTCGTTGCAGCGGAACTAGTCGCCCATCACCGGTTCTTCGGTTTCGACCCGGACCTTCGGAGCCGGCTTGATGGCGTCGAGCGAAACCAGTCCCTCGACCGGCTTCTCGCCCAGCACATGCTCCTTATACATCCGCGCCATCTTCGCGTTCTCGGCATCGCTCTTGATCTTGGCATCGCGCGCGCGGATCTTCTCCTCGCGGCTGTTCTTCGCAATACCGGACTTCTCGAAGGTGTCGTTCGCCGCGGCATTCACGTGGTCTTGGTTCAGCACCAGCGTGTGCTCCGCTTCACCCAGACCCACCTTCTTGCCGCCGGCGAAGATCTCATGCCGGCCATGCTCGTCGTACCACTTGGTGAGCGTCGCCGTCATGTGCATCTTCTCGATGATGTTCCGCCAGCCCACGCCCGTGTTGTAGGCGCAAAAGCTGATCTCACCCTCCTGCGTGGCGTAGGGGATGATGCACTGCTCGGTGCGGCGGAAGTCATAGTTGAACAGGTCCTGGAACCACATGCCTGCGATGAACAGGAAGTTCCAGCGATCTGCGCGGCGCTTCTCGATGTCCGCCATGGTGCGGTCGCCGGTCACCTTGCCGTAGTTGCGGCCGGTGGCGCCAAAGCACTTATCGAACTTCTGCAGCAGGTCCATGATGCGGAAGTGCGTGGGCGACGTGGTCGGGTCGTAGTTCCTCAGCAGCGCAAGCGACACGCCCAGGATGGAGAGGAACTTGCCGCGCGCCGCATCGTTGACCTTGGCAATGTCCTTCGCCAGGCGATCGGCGTTCAGGAACGCGGTAACCGGCACAGCTTCCTTGGTTTCCTTGTCGATCATGATCGCCATGCCGATGCCGCAGTTCGGGTGGCATCCGCAGGAGAGCTGTCCCCAGTCCGCGTTCGGCCCGTGCACCAGGTCGGCCCAGTCGGAGAAAGTGCTCATAAAGCTGATCGGGAACCAGTCACGCTCGGGCACGCCCATGCCGGTCTGGTTCTTCACATCGTGCGCCAGATGGCTCAGCGTGTAGCGCTGCGCCTCACGGCGCTCATCGCTCACTTCCTCGTCGCGGCCGGTAAAGCTCACCGGCTGGAAGCTCAGGAAGTTGATGCGCTTCGGATTATCGATCGCGAACTCGATGATCCGGCCCACCTGCTCGTTGTTGATGCCGTTCACGATCGTGGTCACCGGCACGATGTCCACGCCCGCCTCGTGCAGGTTGTGGATCGCCTGCAGCTTCACGTCGAACGCATTGCCCACCTTGCGGTGCGAGTTGGCTGCATTGCCGATACCGTCGAACTGCAGGTAGGCATAGCGCAGGCCAGCCTCCGCAGCAGCGCGGCAGAACTCCTTGGACTTCGCAAACTCGATGCCGTTGGTCGCCGCCTGCACCGAGTTGTAACCCACCTTGCGGGAGTATGCGACCGCATCCAGGAAGTACGGGGACAAGGTCGGCTCACCGCCGGAAAACTGGACTGACATCTGGCGCCGCGGCTTGATCTCAATCGCGTTGTCCAGCATGGTCTTGATCTCGTCCCATGTCAGCTCATGGACGAAGCCCACCTGGTTCGCATCCATGAAGCACGGATCGCACATCATGTTGCAGCGGTTCGTCAGATCGATCGTCAGCACCGAGCCGCGGCCATGCGTCACCGTTGAGGTGCCGTGGTTGTGCAGCTTCTCGTCATTGTGGGCGCGGATATCGCGGCCCGGGAAGACATCTTCGAGGTGCTTCATGAAGGCGGTGTCGATCGACATCACGTCTTCAAAGTGACCATGCTTGGGGCAATCCTTCACCATCAGGATCTTGCCGTCGCGTTCGATGATCTGCGCCTTGATCTCGCCCACCTTCTCGTTCAGCAGGATCTCGTGCGGCAGCTTCCCGTCAATGATCTGCTGGCGGATCTCCGGCACGCACTTCGGGCACAGCGAGTCGGTGGTACGCGGCCAGCCCAGCGGAGGCTTCTCCTTCTGGTAGCTCTTCAAAAGCGGCTTGTCGGACCACTTGGGGGTGAACGAAGCGTTCGGCTTGATGCTGTTCAGCTTCTCAAAAATGGTCCACGCACTCTGGGCGGCAATCGTGACGGCCCGTTCTGCGTATTTGACGGCTTTCGACATTTAGATCTCCTGTGTGTGAGCCCGCAGGCCCCTATCGACATCGCTCCCATTTTGGAAC
>DASQRJ010000136.1:0-5778 GCA_035642955.1 Acidobacteriaceae bacterium | reverse complement strand
AGCGATGCGATCGCCGCGGTCGATGGTGAAGTTGACATTGTGCAGCACCTGCTTGGGACCGTAGGTCTTGGCGAGGTCGCGAACCTCCACGACGGTGCGGCCGGATGCAGGCGGCTGTGGGAAAGTGAAATGGATCACCGGCTCTTCCTGCGGCAGCTCGATGCGCTCGATCTTTTCGAGTTCCTTGATACGGCTCTGGACCTGCTTCGCCTTCGTGGCCTGATAACGGAAACGGCTGATGAAGGTCTCCAGATGCTCGATGTGCTCCCGCTGGTTGCGGTAGGCGGATTCAAGCTGAGCCCGCCGCTCCTGCTTTTGCTCGAGATAGCGCTCGTAGTTACCGTGATAGACGTGGAGCGCCTTGTTCCATATCTCCACGATCTTGGTCACCGTGACGTCCAGAAAGTAGCGGTCGTGCGAAATGAGGATGTAGCCGTTGGGGTAGCTGCGCAGGTAGTTCTCGAGCCAGTTGCGCGTCTCCAGGTCAAGATGATTGGTCGGCTCGTCCAGCAACAGCAGGCTTGGCTTTGCCAGCAACAACTTTGCGAGCGCGATGCGCATCTGCCAGCCGCCGGAAAACTCCTGCGTCTGGCGAGCCCAGTCGGTCTTGCTGAAGCCGAGACCGTCCAAAACTGCGCCCACCTGGGCATCCAGTGCATAACCGCTGTGTGCCCGGAACTGTGAGTCGAGCTGAGAGAAGCGGTCGGCGGCCGCCTCATAAGCAGACGACGCAGGATCAAGTTCGGCCAGGCTGGTGGAGAGCGTTTCCAACTCCTGCTCCATGGAGCGGAGTTCATCGAAAACGGAGAGGCATTCCTCGAAGACGCTGCAACCGGAGAGCGCGAGACCGTCCTGCGGCAGATAGCCGATGGTGGCGTTGCGGGCGCGCTCGAGAGTGCCGTAGTCGAGCGACTCCAGTCCGGCGAGAGTCTTCAGGATGGTCGATTTTCCGGTGCCGTTCGCACCAACCAGCGCGGTGCGTTCTCCCGGCGTGATGAGCCAGTTTGCGCCTTCAAACAGTATCCGTGGGCCAAAGCGCCTTCCGGCGGAGGTGATTTGCAGCATACTGCTGCTATTTTCTCATTTTGCCGCGGCGCTGGCCGTTGCCTTCGCCTTGGGAGACGCCTGTTTTCGCGAGGCTGCCAGCGCATGCCAGTCGGCCTCCGTCTGGTCTGCGTATGCCTCCGCGAACTCCGCGAGCGCGCGATCGAACTTGTCCTGCTTACTCCCCGCGCCGAGATATCCGGTGATGAGATGCACATCCCCGGAGCGTGCATGACCACGCGCCAGCAACTCGCCGCAGACCGCTGCATACTCCGCGAGGCCGCTGCCCTGCAGCTCCTCAGGAGCGACGGACGCTTTGTGGTCATTGAGCTGACGGACCAGGTAGTCGCGATTTGCAATAGTGGTCCAGCCAAGAAACGGGTCAGATTGCCATTGCATGGCACGCTGGCCTTCCGCAACACGTTGTCCCTGATGGGTCGCGGCGTGCGCCGCCCCACCGTGGATTGCTAGATAGGGCGCATATGCTGAGCCGGGCTCTTCTTTGATCTGCAGGAAGAGCGGATCGTTTTCGCCGTTGCCTTCGAGATAAACAAGGTAATCACGCAAACCGACGCTACCCGTGCCCACCACCTTGAACGCGACATCCAGGGGCACATATTGATCGAGAAAGTGCCGGCGCTCCGGCAGAAGGGTACTGCGGTAGGCCGCAAAACTCGCAAGCACGGCACGAGATTGCGCTAGCGGCAACGGAGTCAGCAATGGCGGCTCTTTTTTGAAGCGGCGGCGGGAATACCCCGCTTTGTCCGCCTTTACCGGCTCGGTGAAGCGGCCGAGCGTGCTGAGCGGGGTTTCTCGCTCCGCCTTCCGCAGCGCGTCGGATACCGGCGTCACACGTTCCAGGCGGTGCACCTGATACCGCGCAAGCTCCACTACCGGGGTGCGTGCCAGCGTGGCCGCCAGCCGCCGATAGTTCAGAGCCAGGACGTGAACAGCATCGCGGCACGCGGAAGACTTCTGCCCATTCTCACGTCCCGCGAGAACAAGGCTGGTCGCTATACGCTTCAAGTCCCATTCGAAAGGGGCCGCGCAGGTCTCATCAAAGTCATTGATGTCGAAGATGAGGCGTCCGTCCGGCGCGGCGTAAGCACCGAGGTTGCGTACATGGGCATCCCCGCAGATCTGCGAGAGGATGCCGGTGCTGGGCAGGGCAGCAAGATCTGCAGCCATGACCGGCGCGGCTCCGCGAAAGAAACCGAACGGCGAAACCAGCATGCGCTCGTACTTCACAGCGACCAGGGACGGAATGCGTCCCCGCATCGAGCGCGCGATGGTGGTGACCGGTGAAGGGCGACCGGCCGGCGGGCGCCACTGTGCGTGGTCCTGACGACGGAGTTGTTTTCGGCGCGCCTGCCCCAGCGCACGCCGCTCTGCGGGCGAAATCCAAGCCGCCATACGTAAGCTGACGATACATCGTAGGCCGTGCGGCGTAAAACTCCGGCGAAGAGGATCAGCGAGCCGAGGCGATCTGATGCATCACCGATTCGCGTTCTGCCTCCGGGAGGGCCGGCATGGCGCCAGCATGGGACGCGACCCAGGCGCCCCAACGGTTCCCTGCGGCATTCAGTTGAGAGAGCGTCGCGCCGCACAGGTAGTAGTGCGTTAGAGCCGCGGTGAATGCGTCGCCGGCGCCGACGGCATCGACCATCTTCGCCGGATAGCCGGGATGGCGATCGACTTCCTTGCGTGTGATCAGCAAACTTCCCTGAGCGCCCAGCGTGATGGCGACAAGCTGCACGGGAAACTGGTCGATAATCTGGCGGGCGCCGTTCAGTAGGAAGTCCGGGGTGGTGCCCGCCGCGTCCGGAAAGCCCAGTAGCGAGAGCACCTGAGGCATCTCATCCGCATTCAATTTGAATATGGTCGCCAGTTCGAGCGAGTGCTCGACGATTTCCGGAGTGAAGAACGGCGGGCGCAGATTGACGTCGAAGATGCGGACGCACTCGGGGCGCGTTTCATGGAGAAAGCTTTCGATGGTGCGCCGGGATGCCGGCGATCGCTGCGCCAGAGTTCCAAAGCACACGGCATCTGCCTGCTCTGCGAGAGCAACCCAATGCGGGCTGAATTCAAGAAAGTCCCATGCGACCGGTTCATGAATGGTGTAGCGCGGCTGACCTTGTTCCAGGGCCACTGTGACGGTGCCGGTGACGCGGCTGAAATCTTCCTGGATATACCCGGTGTCGAGCGGCGTGCTCTGGAGGAAGGCCATGGCTTCGCGGCCCAGCGGGTCAGTGCCGACGCGGGTGGCAAGCGCGCCGTTGTCGCCCAGGCGCGCCGCCATCACGGCGAAATTCGATACCGCTCCTCCAAGCTGCCGCCCCTCGGGAAGCATGTCCCACAGCAACTCGCCGAGACCCACCACCCACTTATGGTCGTTCATGCAAACCTCGGCGCAGGCCGAACGCAGCTCGGCAACCTGCGCATTCCGCACGCAGGATAGTGAGTTTGCAACCAAGGCGTAACTGAAAACCGCCGATGCATCGTGTCTCCTGGAAACGAATCACGATCGTAAACCATGGATAGCCCGGACGTGCCCCGAGCCTATCACGTGTCTCCGCCGTGAAGCACGGAGGAAGCCCACAGCCATATTGGATAACGTCGGAACCTGGCTGCATAGCCATGTGATAGGCTTCGATGCCGGACGGCTTCGCTGCGATGCGACGAGGCTCAAGGAGGGGCGATGCACGCACGGAAGATGACTCTGGCAGCACTGCTGGGCCTCAGCGTGGCAGCCGCAAGCCATATTGCGATCGCAGCGGACAATAGGGGCGGGAGCAAAGCGGCGGCGGAAGACGGGGACGTCTGGTGGAAGCATGCCGTGATCTACGAAGTCTATCCGCGCAGCTTTCAGGATTCTAATGGTGACGGCGTCGGTGACCTGAACGGGATCACCAGCCGGCTCGACTACCTGAAGGCTCTTGGGGTGGATGCCATCTGGCTGACTCCGATCTACCCCTCGCCGCAGGTCGACTTCGGCTACGACATCTCGAATTATGTCGCGATCGATCCCGCCTATGGCACGATGGCCGACTTTGACCGGCTGCTGGCTGAAGCGAAGAAGCGAGATATTCGCGTCATCATGGACATGGTGATGAATCACACCTCGGACAAGCATCCTTGGTTCATCGAGTCTGAGAGTTCGAAGACCAATCCGAAGCGAGACTGGTATGTGTGGACGAATGGAAAAGGCCCTGGCATACCGCCCAATAACTGGCAGTCAGCCTTCGGGCACTCCGCCTGGCAGTACTCGCCGAAGACGGATCAGTGGTATTACCACAAGTTTTACATCCAGCAGCCTGATCTGAATTGGCGCAACCCGAAGGTCGAGCAGGCAATGTGGGGCAATGTGCGCTTCTGGCTGAGGAAAGGAGTAGCGGGCTTCCGGCTGGACGCCGTTCCCACGCTCTTTGAGGATGCGTCGTTGAAAGACGAAAAGATCCTCCCGGGCACGAACAAGTATGGGGATCCGAATATCGATGGCTCGTTGACCGAGAATCTGCCCGAGGTACACAAGGTGATGCGCGATCTGCGCGATGTCACCAACGGCTTCCCCGGCAATCGCGTGCTGATCGGCGAGACCTACCTTCCCAATATCCAGGAGCTCAACAGGTGGTACGGAGCCAATCACGACGAACTCCAATTACCGATGGATCTGCAGATTGGATTCATCAATAAGCTGGATGTGAATGAATTCCGGCGGCATATCAATGACGTTGAGCATGATATCGACGATAACCAGCCGCTGCTGGTCTTCGACAACCACGACAACCCGCGCATAGATGCACGCTATGGCGACGGCAAGCACAACGTGGACATCGAGCGCATGCTGGCCGCCATCCTGTTCACAACCCGCAGCACGGCGATGATGTACTACGGCGACGAAATTGGGATGAAAACCACGCCGCCTACCCGGATCGAGGACGTAAAGGACCCGGTCGGCAGGACGGGCTGGCCGATGGAAAAAGGACGGGACGGTGAGCGGACGCCGATGCAGTGGGACGGTTCTCCCGAAGCCGGCTTTACCTCGAGCGATACGCCTTGGCTGCCGGTACCGGACACCTACAAGACCGTCAACGTGGCCGAAGAGGTGCGTGACGACGACTCGCTGCTGAACTGGTACAAGCAGTTGATCCAGCTTCGCCGCGATAACCTGGCACTGCATTCCGGCAAGCTGACCATGCTCAATACGAACGATGCGAAGGTGCTCTCCTGGATGCGGCTGACCCCTGGACAGCCCGCAGTGGTGGTGGCTTGCAACTTCACAGCAGAGCCGCAAAGGGTCAGCTTCGATCTGTCGACGCAGGGAAACAGCAGCAAGCAGGTAAAGACGCTGATAAAAGGTCCAGGCACAAGCGATCCAGCATCGCTGGACGCGGTCCAACTGCCGGCATTTGGCGTGTATATCGGACAGGTGGAATAGCGGCTGAAGGATCTCAGCAAACGGCACCAGCTCTCTTTCCGCCGAGCAACGATGCGTATTGCATATAAATGCTCTCGAAGACTGCATCCCAGGAAGCAGACAGCGCATACTCCCGTGCACGGTCGCGCATCGCCGCGTGGGCGGAGGCATCGCTTGCGAGGACCGCGACGGCTGCGCCAAAGTTCTGGTCAGCCCGGATGAAGCCGGTATCGCCATCGCGCACGATGCGCGCCGGGCCGCCGTCGGGGGTGACGATGGCTGGAATACCGGAAGCCAGCGCCTCCAGCACCACGTTC
>DASQRJ010000135.1:0-6572 GCA_035642955.1 Acidobacteriaceae bacterium | reverse complement strand
GGCAACAAGGGCGGCGAGCGCTACCACCTGACCTTTGGCCGGGATACGGCGGCCACCCACTTCATCTACGAAGCGAATGTCTACCTGGTCACTCCGGCGGAGATCGCGAATGTCGAGATGGACATGAACCAGGTGCTTGCGGATGGCCGCACCGTGATCTTCGGCACGCAGTGCTCAGCCCATTCGAAGAGCTGGGAATACACCTACGTGGATGGCGGCGGCACACACTGGCGCGCCTCGAATATCCCCTGCAATCCGGAGACCTGGGGCACAAAGAAGTGGCACAAGATCCAGATCGCCTCGCATCGCGATGACGATGGAAATGTGACCTATGACTGGATCGGCTTTGACGGTGTGTACACCGACTTCCAGAACGCCACCGTCTTCTCGACGCAAGCGCTGGGCTGGTGGCCGGGCGAGCTGCTGCTGAACTTCCAGATCGACGGTGCCCATAACTCGGGAATCATGGACTCCTACCTGAACAATCTGGCAGTCTACCGCTGGTGATGTGTCAAGGCTGAGGCGGGGAAAGAAAGTCGCCACTATGATTCCGAAATAGCTTCCGGCCACAAACGCGCGCCATGTAACACGCGAAGAATGCGTACCGTCTTCCTGGTTATCTGGTATGCGGCAATGTAAGGTGTACGGTCAATCACCAGTTCCCGTGTGCCTTCAACCCGGCCGGGCCGGCCGCTCTCAGGAAATTGTCGCAATTGCTCAACATGCTTCCGAATGCGATCGTCGATGACCACTGCTGCCCTAGGATTATCCGCTTCGATATAGTCGAAGATCGCCTCGCGGTCCGCCAACGCGAACTGCGACCATTCCAGACGCAATGCTCTAGCGCGCCTTGCGGAGAGCCGCGGCACGACGCTTCGCGAAGCGCGCCTCTACTTTCGCCGGAGCAATGCCGGGCCTCGGATCTGTCAGAGCCTCCCGCACTTTGGCGCGGAACCATGCATCGTGAACGGAGGCGTCATGCGTCAGCAGAAACGGCGGCGCACCTTCATTCGCTGTTCGAGTGAGAAGGATGCGCACAGCGTCTGAAACGGTCAGCCCCAGACCCTCCAGCACCTCGGCTGCCCGCTCCTTCACCACCGGGTCGATACGAGTCTGCACGAGTGCATTGGCCGGCATCAGAGGCTCCTGCCAACATTGTAATGCAAATGAATGACGTGATCGTGCTTAGTGGACCACCGACTGGAACAGACTCGACTGCAGCAGCGTCGCGAACTGGCTGTCCGACGAGGAGTAGCTCACGATCAGCTTGCCTGAACTGGAGTCGATCTTGGTGCCGTCGATCGCCTGCTTCTCGATGTCGGTGCCGCTTACCTTCTTGTAGAGCGCTGCGGCATTCAGCAACGAAGCCATGCTGGCAGCAGTGAAGGTGTCCGGCGTCAGCACGTCCAGGTTGAACTGCACACCATTCTGAAAGTCCATGCTGTACCAGGAGGTGAGGATCCTCTTCTTGATGGTGTCGTAGTCGCCCACCTGCGAGGCCCCACCCAGCAGCGAGCGCATCATCGTCTGCGTACCCTTCTGATCGAGGATGCTCCACAGCGGCTGATCCTGCACCGACGCCATCATGCTGGTCATGTCATTGTTGGTGAGGAGGCTGGGCTGGAGACCGTCGCGAGAATCCAGTGCCTGCTTCAGCGAGTCCGTCTGACCGAAGACCATGGTGGTGGGATTGAGGAAGACGACCAGCATACCGGAGCCGCCCATGGGATAAATCTTGTTGTCCCGCAACAGCCTGGGCTTGATCTTCTTCTTCTTGAAGTTAGCCAGGATGTCGTCGAGCGGAAACTGCCCCTGCGCGAGACCGATGATCCGCGTGGAGTCCCCGGTGGCGCCCTTGGGCCGGAACGAGGCGAAGGCCAGCTCATCGACGTCGTGGTTGTCGTTCATGCCGGAGACCTGCAGCGCCTGCTCCAGGCTCTTGAGTTCGGGAGGCATGACCTTGTTTTTCAACTGCAGGGCTGCGGGAGAGTTCTGCATGGCCCGGTAGTCGATCACGATCAATTGCTGCACATCGTGGGGGATAGCCGCGCGCGCATCGCCGCTCAACTGAGCAGCCGACGCAGGCAGTGCCGTCGCAAGGCATAGAGCAGCGACACCGCCGCTCAGAATCTTCGCAAGGTTCTTCATCGTTACTTCACTTCCTTCCGGACCGGCCGCTCTGCCTGATAGACGCAGGAAACCGCGCATCGCCCGCTGATTTTTATCTTAGACTGCGCCCTCGGGGCGCTCTATTTCACTTCTGGGTGACAACCCCATAACTCATCGATAGTTACCAAATTCGTTAATATCGATGGTTCCCGAGCCATTCCTATGGCCATTCGAGCGGCCGCTCCATCCGGCGCTCCAGAACCTTGGTCTCCGAAGAGAAGTCTTCCAACTGACGCACCCACTCACTGTTTTGCTCGACCGCCGCCTCGGGAATGAGGCCGATCAGCTCGCCCTCGATGATGCGCGCGCCCCGGCCCTCCACGCGGCGCTTCAGGTCGGCGAAGACTGCGCCCGGCGACGTAACCCGGAAGTCCGTAAGATTCATAGAGATCTGGGCGCGGCCGCGCACCAGCGCGCCCAATGCCTTGACTCCCTTCAGGCCGCCGCCGGAATCGCGCACCTCCCGGGCCAGAGATCGGGCCAGGGCCACGTCCGGCTTATCCAGGAAGACATTCCAGGCGATCAGAAAGCGCCGCGCGCCCACCGCGCTCGCCCCCGCGGTGGGGTGCAGATCCGGGCCGCCAACATCCGGACGCCGGGACGGGTCGCGCCGCGCCGCCTCGCGCAGCCCCTCAAACTGTCCCTGCCGGAGGTCCTCCAGCCGCGCCCGGTCGGGACGGGCCGCTGCCGCTTCGTAGAAATAGACCGGCACGCCATACCGCCGCCAGATCTCCTCGCCCGCCTGCCGGGCCAGCAGGGCGCAGTGCTCAAGCGAGATATCGCTCACCGGCACGAACGGGATCACGTCCGCGGCGCCGATGCGGGGATGCACGCCGGTCTGACGCGTCAGGTCGATCAGCTCCGCCGCCTTTCCCGCGGCCAGCACAGCGGCTTCCACCACGGCGGCGGGAGGGCCGGCGACGGTCACGACGGAGCGGTTATGATCGGCATCCTGCGACCAGTCCAGCAGCGAGACACCGGGCACCTGCATCGCGCGGACGATGGCCAGTACGCGTTCCGTATGGACGCCTTCGGAAAAATTCGGAACGCACTCGATGATGGCCTTACTCATCCTGCGCCTGTTCTATACCGCTTTCATAGATACCGTGTTTCATCCGCACCAGAGCAGCATTTCTTAACCGAAACGCCGCAATCGCCGCTGCTGTGCGCCCTATATCTTCGTGAAAGAGGTCTACTTCCACCAGCTGTATCCGATCTGAAACTGCACCGTAGCGTTCTCGCCGGGATTGGCATCGCCCAGCGACGCGCTGGAGATGTGCACCGCGTTCGCATTGAAGGTAATCGAGCGCCGCGGTTTGAGAAAGTACTGGAACCCGACGCCGAATTGCGGGGTAAAGTTCCACACGCTCGTGCCCTGATGTCCCGGGTCGGGCAGCGGGCCGACCGGCGGAAACTTGTGGTTGGTCCAGACCAAGCCTCCTGCGCCCTGCACGAAAGGCAAAATCCGCCGCGTGCCAGTGGTCAGGTCCCAGCGCAGGATAATCGGCGTGATGCTGATGCCGTTGTACGCGCCACCCGTCGGGTAGGGGCCGGTTGCGGCCGCAATGTCAGGATTGTTCGTCGCGGTGAGAGTGTAACGCTCGAAGGTGGCCGTGCGCGCCTGCCACCACGGCATGAATTCACCGGAGTATTCAAACTGCCCCCGCAGGAAGCCCGGGCCGGCCGGATCGCTCAGCACCTTTCCGAGTCGTACACCGGCATTCAGGAACGTAGCGCTGGGGTTGACACCGACGCTCGCGCCGCCGTCGAAAAAGACTCCCCAGTTCCATGGATCGCGGGAGATCGTATCGCGTACGGGCGAAAGCGCCGGCGCCGTTACGGTCGCGGGCGCTGCCTGGCTGCTGCTGCTCGACTGCCCGGCAAGTGGAAGAGCGGCGCCGATCAAAAGTGCGGCGGACAAAAGGCGGGTGCAGGAAGAAGGCATGCGTCTCATCGGATGGCGCGAATCGCGCGAATCGCGCGATTGTTCAGTAAGGCCGGTGACAGAGAGAAGGCCGCCAGTGACTGCGCCGGCGGCCTGAGGTCGATTCGGGCGATGGTCAGCCGGCCACTTCTTCCAGTTGCTTCGCGTCCACGTCGAAGTTGGAGTAGACATTCTGCACGTCGTCGTGGTCCTCCAGCGCTTCTATGAGTCGAATCATCTGGTTGGCTGCTGCGCCTTCGAGCTTGGTGTAGGTCGATGCAATCATCGTGATCTCGGAGTGCGAGCTCTCGATCTTCGCCGCGTGGATCGCGTCGAGCACGGCATGATATTCGGCCGGATCGGTCAAGATCTCCCAGGTGTCGCCCTCATCGTTCAGGTCGTCGCCACCATTTTCGAGCACCAGCGTCATCAGCTTCTCTTCGTCGGCGTTTTCCTTGGGAACGGCGATCAGCCCCTTCTTGGTGAACATGAAGCGAACCGAACCCTCGGTGCCGAGATTGCCTCCGTGCTTGGCAAAGGCGTGGCGGACCTCACTCACCGTGCGGTTGCGGTTATCGGTCGACGTCTCGACGATGAGCGCGACGCCGCCAGGGCCGTAGCCCTCGAAGGTGATCTCTTCATAGAGTGCGCCGGGCAGCTCACCGGTGCCGCGCTGGATGGCGCGCTTGATGTTGTCCTGCGGCATGTTCTCGGCCTTGGCCGCCAGGATCGCTGTACGCAGCCGCGGATTGCCGTCCGGGTCGCCGCCGCCGCGTGCGGCCATGCTGATTTCCTTGATCAGACGGGTAAAGATTTTGCCGCGCTTGGCGTCCAGCGCGCCCTTCTTGTGCTTGATGGTGGCCCATTTAGAGTGGCCTGACATAGGACCTCTGCAGCTCTCGGAAGTGTGTCGACCGGCCAGTCGCCTGCACTAACAGCAAGCAGAGATAAGCCCTGCCGGGACACTCGATTGTAGCACTCAAGCGCGGAGGCTCGGCGCGGCGCAATCCGGCGCCATTGCGATGCCAAAAGAGCATCGCACGGCTGGATCCGTCGGGATTGGATGGTATGAATGCGAAGGCCACCACTCGATTCGAGCGATGGCCTTCTTGAAGAGATGACCGGATCTATTGGTATCGACTACCAGTGATAGAAGGTCATCTTGTGGATGTAGACGGTGACCGATCCACTGCCCTTGCTCAGGCCGTCGATCTGGACATTGGTCAGCAGCGTCCCCTTCGCCCAGCCCAGGCTCTGCAGGGCGGGACTGGTGGTGTTGCTGAAGACGCCGTGCGTACCGTCGAAATTCACCCAGTCGTGCGTCACATTGCCGTTGTTATCGTGATGAAAGCCGATCTGGATGTGGTGCCACGTATTGGGCGCCCAGGTCAACGTGTTGCAGGGAACATTCGACGGCTTCCAGTGATCCGAGTTATTGATAACCACCGTGTATTCCCAGGTCTTCGAGTCGCTGGAGCACTGGGTGTCGAGCATGATGGTCTTGCCCTCGGAATTAACCTGGTTCAGATCCAGCTCCAGATTTTGCAGATGACTCGGATCGGTGACGTAGACGTAAGTATCGAGCGCGAAATTAGTCGCCGTGGGATTGTTGTCGAAGGAAACGTGAAAGCGCTGACCTCCTCCATTCGAATAGGTCATATACAACTCGCGCGCATCGTCATAGACGGGTGTCTTCGCGGGATAGACCATCGAGCCGTTCGATGTGCCGGGCGTGCCGGTGTCGTGGGTGTCCGACCAACCGCTCAAGCCATCCAGGTTCTTGGAAGCAACAGCATTGGAGGGCAGAGCTGTCACTGAGCTGGATCCGGAGGTTGGCGGTCCACTGCTGGTTCCGCCGGATACCGTAAACGTCGTGCTGACGGTCGGACACTCGGCGCCGTTCACCCACGACTTGTAGTGAATCGTATGGGTACCCGAGGAAATGCCGGCCGTGGTGTCGATATCGTTGATCGTGACCCCTTTGACCAACGTGGAACTATTGTCGATCGAATAGACGAAAGATGTAGGCGTCAAGCCGTTGCATCCTACGTTATGCGCGCGCACCCACACCGGAGAAGGAACTGTGGTGCCATTCACCGGGCTGGCCACCGTGATATCTGCCGCAAACGCTGGTTGAACTAACCCGAACCCGGATAGCGCCGTAACTAAGAACAGAACTGAGCGGGAAACGAAGACCTGGCCCCAAAATGGATAAGACGATCCTTGAATGGACAACGCATTTTCTCCTGGTCTGAAACAAATATTTCGTTGCTAAACACGCATCGCGATGCGTGCCATCGGGCGCTCGCGCGTCCATACAGCAACTGCATACGATCCCTTTCGCACGGTGTTCCGAGCGAGGAATCCCCTCAACCAGGCAGGTTTATTTGTCGGACTTATCCAAGGCAGGCACAGACGCTGACTAGAACGCGCAAAGCGGCATCAGCACAAGTAGGAAGGAAAACTGCATTGCCGTTTG
>DASQRJ010000134.1:0-2958 GCA_035642955.1 Acidobacteriaceae bacterium | reverse complement strand
GCGGTGATACGCGTCGCGATTGGCGGATACCTGACCGGCGGCGCGCTCTACCACTCGCAGAGCGGAGAGGTTCTTTTCACCCACACGCCGGGAATGCGCGTGGTCTTTCCGTCGAATGCTCTCGATGCCAGTGGGCTGCTGCGGACGGCGATCCGTTGCGACGATCCGGTGATGTTCCTGGAGCATAAGCGTCTCTATCGCGAGACCTACGGCCGCGCTCCCTATCCGGGGCCGGATTATATGATCCCCTTCGGCAAGGCGAAGACGGTTCGCGAGGGCAAGCATCTCACGCTGGTGACCTATGGTGCGCTGGTGCCCAGGGCATTGCAGGCGGCGCAGCGTGCCAGCCGCGAGCTGAGCATCGAGACGGAGGTTATCGATCTCCGAACGCTCAGCCCCTACGACTGGGAGGCGATTGCCGAGAGCGTGCGCCGCACCAGCAGAGTGATCGTGGCGCATGAAGACGTACTGAGCTGGGGCTACGGCGCAGAGATCGCTGCCCGCATTGCCGACGAGTTGTTCGACGACCTGGATGCGCCGGTGAAGCGGGTGGCGGCGACGGATACTTTTGTGGCGTATCAGCCGCAATTGGAGAACGTCATCCTGCCGCAACCGGAGGATCTGTTCCGCGCCATCGAGGGACTGGCGAAGTTCTAACTACTGTTCCTGGTCGATGCCGGAGTGCGCGAAGAACCGCTGGAGTTCAGAAGCGGTCCCGGCGTCGCCGAGCACGGTGCTGTGCACGCTTGCGGCTGGAGGAGCTGCCTTCGGAACGTAACCGGGGGCTGCCGTATTCGGCGACAGCAGGAAGAGCTTATCCAACGAGGGGGAGCTCAGCGCGCGGGCGGGATTGAAACGGTCGCGTGCGAGAAGACCTATGGGCAGGATGTGGGTCCAACGCGGCGTCTGCAACAGCGTAAGCGTCGGCGGCTGTGGATCGATCATCACCAGGCTCTTGATCTGCGGATGCTTCATAGCGAGGTTGGCTGCTACCGTCGCTCCAAGTCCGCGGCCGACGACGATCAGATGGCTCGGGCCGATGTGGCGGATGCTGGCCAGATAATAGAGTGCGGCGTCGGCATCCTGGTCCCAATGTTGCTCGGAGGGCTTTGCCCATTCGCTCTTTCCGAAGCCGCGCGGGTCGAAGGCGAAAACATCCTTGCCCAGCGCATGCAGCGCGAGGATATCCGGCAGCGCATCGGCAAGGGATCCGCGGGCCTCGTGCAAATAGAGGATGGCCGCCTGCTTGCGGGAGAGGCTGGTATCTACCGGAATCCACCAGCCATTGAGTCGCGTTTGTCCGGCCTCGGTAACGTCGAAGCGGACATCGTCGAAATAGACACCATCGTTGGCCGGAGTGCGGGCCACAGCACGCGAGGGATGGAAGATGAGCTGCCATTGCCCCTGCCAGAAAAGCAGACCGATGGCGAAGTAAACCGCCACGAGCGACGCCACCACCATCAGGCCGATGCCGGCGAGAATCCAATGGTGCGATACCAGAGGATTGCGTGGGCGCAGGGGATCGTCGAAGTGTGGAGACGGGGTTGGACGGATAGGCGCCGGCATGCTGGATCAGCCGAAAGCCAATTCGTCCGCGGATTCGAGCGGGGTGCCGCAGACGCGGCAGATGACAGCGGAGCAGTCACCGCAGGTAAGGGGGTCGTCCACGGGACGCGCGCACGTAGGGCACCAGAGCGTTGCCGGCACGGAATCCTGCGCGTTGGGCGGCTTCATGTCAGGCATGTGGATCCAGCGTAGCAGCGGTAGCCACGGATCTTCCAGTGCTTCAAGACCGTACACTGTGCTCATAGTTCCTACGAAAGGAAACTCGAGGGAATGGCGCAGTGGATACGGATCGGCGGAGTGTCAGAGATGCCGGCTGAAGGCAGGACGAAGGCGTTTGCGACGCAGGGCACGACTGTCTGCATAGCCCGGGTTCAGGGACAGCTTGCCGCGCTGCAGGATGAGTGCCCGCACCAGGGTGCGCCGCTCTCTGAAGGCTCGATTGAAGACGGCCGGGTGGTGTGCTCGTGGCATGGGTGGAGCTTCGACCCAAAGACCGGCGCAGAGCTGTGCAATCCCCTGGGAGCTGCAACGGTGTATCCGCTGCGTGTGGATGGCGACGACGTGTTGTGTGAGGTGTAAGAAACGATGCCAGAGAAGAAGAGCGATGCCGCGAAGAACCAGTTGGCTATTCCGCCCGGAGCGGCAGAGGACGCGAAGGCCTTTGAGCTGGTGCGGGCATGGGTAGCGCAGGGTGAACTGCACGTGAGCCTGCAGATGGGTGGCTGGGACGATCCAACCGCGTGGGGCGTGGTGTTGGCCGATCTGGTGCGGCACGTCGCTCGCTTCTATGAGGAGCAGAAGCACCTGCGGCCGGAGCAGACCATGGCGCGAGTGCGGGATGCGATGGATGCTGAACTGGATGGCGATGAGGAATCGCCGGAAGGCGGGCGCGTGCAGTGACGCTGCGAGCCGCCAGAGTGGATTTTCCTCGCAGGCTGCGCGCAGTGACGGAAGCGAACTCGACTTTCCGTCAAGAAAGGCCGTTTCACCGGGAATTCCGCGGAGCTGAGTTACAGGATCTGCTCTAGAAGCTCCACTCCTGCGTCATGGGAATGTTGAAGTCCGAATAGCGGATCCAGCGCGGACGAATGACAAACCAGGTGATGTGCGGCCAGTGCACGCGGTTGACTCCGTCTGGCCACGCAGAAAAATAGACTGCCTGCAGCCGGTCCAGTGACTCGCCGGCAAGTTCTTCTGCAACGCCTTCGTATTGCACGGTGCGTTCGTCTCCGCTGCCCGCGGTGTTGCCGATGGTGAACGAGACCCGCGGATGGACGATCATGTTGCGATATTTGCGAGTGGTTCGCAGAGTATCGAAGATCAGTTCGAGATCCGGCGAGACTGCGTAGCCGACCAGAGCAGCCTGCGGCTCACCCGATGGAGCGAGTGTGC
>DASQRJ010000133.1:0-4499 GCA_035642955.1 Acidobacteriaceae bacterium | reverse complement strand
AAGCCATCGGCGATGGACTTTCCTGCCCCTTGGATAGTTTTCGCGTGACGGTTCAGCCCAACATCGACGCCCGGCTGATTCACATAGGAGGAAACAGGATCGTTGCCGGGATGTGGACTTTGCAGGATCTCGCTCTTGCTGCTGATTACGCAGCGGCCGTCGCGTATCGTGATCGGCAACGATCTTTATCAATATTTCCAATTGCTGCTGCTGAGCTTTTGGATATTTAGCTCAGCCTTGGGATCGCTTCGAAACAAACCCGAGTCAGGATCCGGACCGCACCGCTAACGGAATCAGTCATCTACCAGATGAAAATAGGCCTACAAGCTTGGCCCCTGGCAGGTGTTCGCAGTTGTCAGGCTGCAGGTCTTGCGTTACGCGTCGGCACGGTGGACACTTTGCGGATCAGCCCTTCGTAGGCATTCCATTCCCCACGATAAGTGTCAATCTTGTGTTGGAGAGCGTCACGATTCAGGACAGACGCCTTGTCCAGGAACCATTCGTGACGGCGAATGTGAAATTCAATTTCAGCTTGCCGATTCCGCCAGTAGGTAACCGCCTCTGGATGATGCATACCGCACCTCAACGTAGGGATGTCGAGACTTTATCTATTGTTAGATCAGCCGGGCAGCTTCGGCAAGAGGGATTTTGGCGGGCAAGCGGAGACCTCTTCAAATCGGAAAACCCATTTGTTTTTAACGGCTTGCTTGGCATTCCCGGGCGGACCCGCGATTCCGCCGACGTAGTTAACGATGTTGCATCAACGGGAGCATCAGGCTGCTGACCCCGTTCCAGGTGATCTGGACCCCGATACAGAGCAACAGGAATGCGATCACCCGTACGATGCCATGCGCGGTCTGGGGCGAGATCTTCCGCGTAATCAACGGTGCATAGGCGTACGCGAAATAGACCAGCACGCAAAGCACGGTAACGGCGATCAAAATGCCGAGATGAGCGAACAGGTCCGGAACCAGCCTGCGCGTCGTAGCATGGGCCGTGAGCGTGAGCATGATGACGATGCATCCTGGGCCAGCTGTGATCGGGAAAGTCAGCGGATAGAAGGTCTGCCGGTTGAGTTCTTCGATATCGGACGCCTGCGCCTGATCTTCCTTCTCCTGCAGATGGGCGGCGGCGCCTTTCTGATTGAGCAGTGACCATCCCATCGACGCCAGCACCAGACCACCGGCCACTTCAACGATCGGGAGAGAGATCCCGAAGAAGGAGAGCAGGGCGGCTCCGATCATCTCGATGACCAGCAGGAAGAGCACGGTGTTGATGGCGATCCTGCGCGCCAGGCGGCGGTAGACCTCCGGAGGAGCCGCGCCGACAAGTCCGTAGAAGACCAGTGCGGAGCCGAGGGGATTCACCAGCGGCAGCAGGGCGCTGAAGGCGATGGCCAACTGGCTCCAGACAAGGTGGATCATGGGGCTGAATGTAGCAGAATCTCCGCGTGGCACGAGGGAATTGAAGCGACGCCGCAGCGCGGCGAAGCGATGGCTGCGTCATTTGACACATCTCCGCCGAGCCGATAGCGTTATGGCAACGGAGAGAATGCATCGCATGACATCCCACCGCCACCATCGCCATACCCATCATCATCACGTGGCGAACGTGTCGGCGGACTCTTCCGGAAAATAAGCAGTAAACCCGAGATCAGGTCCAGCAGCCCGCCGATGCATCGCAACGGTGGGCTTTTGCATTTGTGGGCAAACCATATGGAGAGGACACGTGAGTCGCAACCTAACGATCGACTTCGCAAAGATGGAGGGCCTGGTGCCCGCCATCGTGCAGGATGCCGCCAGCAAAGAGGTGCTGATGGTGGGCTTTTTCAATGAAGAAAGCTACCGCCGCACCCTCGACAGCGGCTTCGTCACCTTCTGGAGCCGCACCCGGCAGAAACTTTGGATGAAGGGCGAAAGCAGCGGCAACCGCTTGCGTGTGGTGAAGGCCTGCACCGACTGCGACCAGGACACGCTGCTATTTCAGGTCGTGGTAGAGGGTGACGGACTGGTCTGCCACGAGGGCACGGTGAGCTGCTTTACGCGGCCTATCGCCGTTGAGGTTGCAGTCGAGGTACGCGCGTGACCACGACGGCGAAGAAGCTGAAGCTTGGCATCCCCAAGGGCAGCCTGCAGGATGCCACGATAGCGTTGTTCGAACGCGCAGGCTGGCGTATCTACGCGAATGGACGCTCGTACTTTCCGCAGATCGACGATCCCGAGATTGACTGCATGCTGATTCGCGCGCAGGAGATGGCGCGCTACGTGGAAAAGGGTGTGCTCGATGCGGGCTTGACCGGCGTCGATTGGGTGGTCGAGAGCGGACTGGACGTGGAGAGCGTGACCAGCCTGACCTATGCCAAGCAAAGCCGGAGTAAGGTGCGCTGGGTGCTGGCGGTGCCGGAGGATTCGCCCTACAAGTGCGCGGAAGACCTGGACGGAAAGACGATTGCCACCGAGCTGGTTGAAGTTTCCAAAAAATACTTCGCAGCAAAGCGTGTGAACGTGCGCGTCGAGTTCAGTTGGGGCGCGACCGAAGTGAAGCCGCCGATGCTGGCGGATGCAATCGTCGAAGTAACGGAGACCGGCAGCTCGTTGCGCGCGAACCGTCTACGCATCATCGACACGGTGATGGAGAGCGAGACGCATCTGATTGCGAATCGCGCGGCGATGCAGGACGCATGGAAGCGTGAGAAGGTGGCGAATCTGGCCCTCATGCTGAACGGCGCAATCGCGGCGCAAGGCCAGGTGGGCCTGATGCTGAATGTGCGGAAACAGCACCTGGATGCGGTGCTGCAGGTGCTGCCGGCGCTGAATTCGCCGACCGTTTCGCCGCTGCGCGACGCGGAGTGGACCGCGGTTAACACGATCCTGGAAGAGGGTGTGGTGCGCGATGTGCTGCCGCGGCTCAAGGCGGCGGGGGCAACCGGCATCGTGGAGTACCCGCTAAATAAGGTCGTCATCTGACGCAGGTGCTGTTGGTTCAGGAGGAGCACTTTGGAACTGCTGACAACCCGCGGGAGCGGGGCGAGGAAGGTGGAGCGGTTGCTCCAGTCGCTGGAGCAGCGCGGCACCGTGAACCTGGATCGCGTGGAGCGGCAGGTGCGGCGCATTGTCGACGATGTGCGGCGCGGCGGTGATCGTGCACTGCTCGCAGCGCGCGATCACTTTGACGGTGTGCCGAAGAAGCAGCCGCTGCGCATTGCTCCGGGAGAGATCCATCGTGCCTGGCAGGAGACCAGTCCTGAGCTGCACGCCGCGCTGAAGCTCGCAGCGCGCAATATCATGCAGTTCGCAAAGCGCCAGTTGCCGCAGGAGTGGGATACCGAGCCGGTGCCCGGCGTGAAGACCGGACAGCGTGTGCGAGCGCTCTCCGCAGTGGGCTGTTACGTGCCCAGCGGAAGACATCCGCTGCCTTCCTCGTTGTTGATGACGGCGATCCCGGCGCAAGTCGCCGGTGTGCGGCGCATCGTGATTGTGTCGCCGCGCCCAGCACGGGAGACGCTTGCCGCGGCTGCGCTGCTGGGCATCGACGAGGTATATCAGGTGGGCGGCGCACAGGCGATAGCAGCGCTCGCCTACGGAACGCCTTCGCTGCCTCGTGTCGACAAGATTGTCGGTCCCGGCAATCTGTATGTCACGGCGGCAAAGCGGATGGTTGCCTTCGACTGCGGCATCGATATGCTGGCGGGACCGACGGAGATCGTCGTCTCGAGCGAACGCGGACATCCTGAGGCGATTGCCGCAGATCTGGTCGCACAGGCGGAGCACGATACCGAGACGCTGAGCGTGCTGGTGACCTCGCAGTCTGAGTTGGCCAAGCAGGTGATGTGCGAGGTAAAGGAGCAATCGAAGCGCAATCCGGTGGCGCGCGAGGCCTTGCGCAATCACGGTTACGTGATTGTCACAGATACGAAAGAGCAGGCGCGGGAGGCCACGAACCGGTTGGCTGCAGAGCATTTGACGGTAGACAGCGAAGAGGATCTCCAGTGGGTGGAGAATGCCGGTTCGGTGTTCATCGGCAACTGGTCGTCGCAGCCGCTGGGCGACTATGTCTCCGGGCCGAACCATACGCTGCCGACCGGGGGCGCGGCGCGCCTGCGCGGCGGACTGAGCGTGATGGATTTTCTGAGATTGGTGACGGTGCAAAGTTATACGGCCGATGGTGTGCGGGCCCTGGGGCCGGCGGCAATGGCGCTGGCCAATGCTGAAGGGCTGAGCGCGCACGCCGCCGCCGTGGAACGGAGGCTCCTGCGTGCCTGAGCGTGTCGCGCAGCATGCGCCAGTGCCGGTCAAGACGCGAACTCCCGAGCCGCGAGCCGGTGTGCGCCGCATGAAGGAGTATCACCCGCCGGTTGCTGGACGCGACGGCCTGCGCCTGGACTTCAACGAAAATACGCTGGAGTGCTCTCCGCGTGTGATCCAGGTCCTGCGGAATATTACTGCTGCCGATCTGACACGGTATCCCGAGCGGGGGTCTGTAGAGGCGAAGGTAGCCGC
>DASQRJ010000132.1:0-4366 GCA_035642955.1 Acidobacteriaceae bacterium | reverse complement strand
TCCCAGGTGCAACCGTGCAGCAGCAAGCTTCGGATCGAGTTCCACCGCCCGCGCAAACTCCAACTGCGCCGCCGGCCATTGCTCCTCCTGCGCCAGCAGCGAGCCCAACCCATCGTGCAAGGCTGCATTGTCTGGAGCTGCCGCGACTGCCGCGCGCAAACGATCGAGCGCCGCCGGACGCTGGCCTGCTTCGGTCAAGGCCTGCGCATATGCGATCTCGACCTCCGGCGGCAACGCATTCCCCGACGCCGAAATCTCCCCCGACACCTCTTTCAACAGCGGCAGCGCCTCGCCGGAGCGCCCAGCGCGCACCTCGGCCAGCGCCAGGTTCATCTTCATGTTCGCGTCGCTCGGCTTCAACGCAAGACCGCGTTTCAGCTCCTCCGCCGCCTCCGATGGCCGTCCCAGACTCAGCAGCACCGACCCCAGCGCCGCATGTCCCTCTGGAATCTTCGGCTCCAGCCGCACCACCTCTGCAAACGACCGCCGCGCCTTTTCTAGATCTCCGGCATTCGCCGCCTCATAGCCCGAACGGAATGCAGCATCTGCCTCCTTCACCGAGGAAGGCGTACGGTGAGCGTTCGGTGTTTGCGGCAAAGCAGTCGTGCCGGTCAGCATGCAGAGGCCGCTCGCCAAAGCCGCCAGAAGCCCGGGACGTCTTGGGATGCCGCATCTCATGGTTTCCCGAGCTTCGGCGCGGTCGCCGCCTGCAGCTCGATGGACTTCGCTGTCTCGCGCTCGGCATCGTCCGTTCGGCCGGCCGCGCGGTATGCCTGCCCCAGCAGGCTGTGCGTCATAAAGTTATTGGGATCCATGTTCCGCGCGCGCTCCAGGTACATGGTGGCCATGGCGGCGTTCCGTTGCTTCAGCAGTACCTTCCCCAGCAGGATGTACGGACCGGTAGAGGCCGGCTCCAGCAGCACAGCGCGGTTCAGCGCCTGTTGCGCCTTGTCGTACTCGCCCGCACGCAGGTAAGCATCGCCCAGCCGGTCATAGAGGCCTCCATACAGCGGGTTGATCGCGCGTTCCTGTTCGAACTCCGCGATCGCATCCGTCTCCCGCGACTGCGCCAGCGCGATCTCGCCCAGCAGCTCATGCACCAGCGGCATCTTCGGAGCGAGCTCCTGCGCCTTCTGCGCCGCGGCAATCGCAGCCGGCATATATTCCCGCCGGAAGAGCAACCGCGCCGACAGCAGATACGCCTCTGCGCCGTCGGGCGGGAAACCATATTGTGCCGCGAACGCCCGCCGCGCATCGTCATAGCGCCGCGTATCCATATAGCAAAGTCCCAGGACATAGTTGCCGTCGACATTCGCCGTGGCCACCTTCTGCTCGCGCGAGCGCTCCAGCAGCGGAATCGCATCCCCCGGCCGTCCCAGTCGGAACAAGGTCACTCCCTGCATCTGTGCTGCTTCAATGTCCTTCGGATCCTGCGCCGCGGCATGCGCAAATGCGGTTGCGGCATCCTCCAGCTTGTTCTCCTGGTAGAGCGCCATGCCGCGCAGCTTCTCCACACCGGCGGGTTCAGGAGTCTGCGTAGCCAGCGCATCCAGGGTGTGCAGCGCCTCAGCTATACGGCCTTCCTGCACCAGCTTCTGTGCCGCGGCAATGCTCGCCTCCGACGGTGCGGCAATCGGCGCTGCCGGTACCGATGTGGCTGGAGTGGCCTGCGCAAAAGCAGTAAGAGCGCCCAGCGAAGCCGCCAGCAGCAGGACGCCGCATCGGCTCAGTGAATTGGTACAAAACCTCATGGGTTCGACTCTACCGAAAAAGAAGCGGCGAGAACACGCCGTTCTTCTCCACCGCTTTTCGTGAGCCTTTGGAGGCAACGACGGACGGCTTTTTCGAGTCGACTTGCGATTCCGTCCCTATCTTCGCTGCCGCTCACATCGCTCGCATGGCAAGATCAAGGGATGTCCGACTCGCGAATCAGGACCATCTGCCTGCTCTTGCCTCTCGCATTTTCATTACCAACCGCCCATGCACAAGGAACCATCCCTACATTCAAGCGAGCCATCGGCGGCAGCACGTACACCCTCGCCGGCCGTGATCCTGCACAGGAGGGCGCCACGGTCATCCCCACGGTGCTGGTTCCCGTCACGCTCACCTTCGACGGCAAGGCCGCCCGCATGGACGCATCCAAGGACGTCCCGCGTATTTTGAAGTCGCCCGTCTTCTCCAGATTCGCCTTCTCCGCCGGCAACACACAGTATGCCGACGCCCTGCTCCGCGCCACCTTTCCCGCTGAGCAGGCTGGACACACGCTGCTCGGCAAACCGGAGATAAAGCCTGTCACCGTCGCCGTCCCTGTCGGCTACGGCTATCTCCTCACGTCGAAGAAAAGCGGCACTGCGTTCGCCGTCGTCGACTCCGAGTTTTTACAGAAAGAAATCTTCAAGCAAATCCCCCGTCAGGACGGCAAACTCGTCCTCGCCGTCACTCATAACACCACCTACTATGCGGCCGCCGACGCCACCGTCTGCTGCACTTGGGGAACGCACGGCGTGGATGCCGCCACTGGCAACTCCTTCGTACTCGGATCGTATCTCGGCGCCGCGCCCGCCATTGTCACGGATCGTGACATCCAGCCCCTCACCCAGCAGCTCGCGGAATTCTTCAACGATCCGCTGCACGATCCTCTCATCTATTACCGAACCGACGCGGCTCCGGGAAACTACTTCCCGTCCTGGCTACATCCACTCGCGCCTCCCTCCGATGAGGGACGGTGCGGCGGCTCCGGCATCGGCACCAACTACTTTCTCCTCGAACCCACCAATACCAATCCGAAGAACAGCTTTCCGGCCTCCTCGGCCTTTGCTGCGCGCACCGGCACATTCACCTATCACCTGCAGAACGTGGCCCTCCTGCCTTGGTATCTCGGAAGATCCGCGCCACCCGCCAGCGTCTACAGCTTCCCCGATCCCCACGTGCTCTCCGCGGCCGCACAGCCATGCCCCGATAGCCACCAGGCAAACCGGCCCGAGCCCACCGCCACGCCCGCTCCATCCAGCGGTGTGTCCAACGGCCACCAGCTCATTGGCTACTGGACCGGCTCCCGTTTCAACGGCAACACACCCTTTCCGCTCCATGATGTCCCGCCGCAGTGGGACGTCATTCTCGCCGCCTTCGCCTCGCCCGACAAAAGCGCTCCCGAAGGAACCTTGCGCTTCCGTCCGCCCCAGGGCATCGAGCCCGATCAGTTGAAAGCCGACATTGCCACGCTCAAGGGCCAGGGAAAGAAGGTCATGATCTCGCTCGGAGGTGGCGGGGAGTACTTCAAGCTCGACGACGCACACGACATTCCCAACTTCGTCTCGTCCGTCACCAGCATCGTCTCCGAATACGGCTTCGAAGGCGTCGATATCGACTTTGAAACGCCTTCGCTCGTCCTCGCGCCCGGCGACACCGACTTTCGGCATCCCACCACGCCCTCCATCGTGAATCTCATCACCGGTCTTCGCCAGTTGCGCCAGCACTTCGGCCCCGGCTTCATGATCAGCCTGGTTCCGGAAGGCTCACAGATTCCCGGCGGCTACCCTGGCTACGGAGGCCAGTTCGGCTCCTACCTGCCTTTGGCGTACGGCCTGCGCGACATCCTCTCCTTCCTGGATGTGCAGGACTACAACACACCGCCGCTCGAAGGTCTCGATGGCGAGATCTACCAGTCCAGTTCGGTCGACTACCACGCCGCCATGACCGAGCTGCTGCTGCACGGCTTCAACGTTGGCGGCGATCCCGCCCACTTCTTCCCGCCCATGCCGCCCAACCAGGTAGCCATCGGCTTCCTCACCGGCTATTCAGATCCGACCGTCGTCAGCCACGCCATGGACTACATCATCACCGCCAAAGCTCCTGCTGGAACGACGTACAAACTTCGCAAGCCTTCCGGCTATCCCGCATTGATCGGTGCCATGTTCTGGACCATCGACGACGACCGCCGCGACAACTACACATACTCCAACCTGATCGGGCCGCAACTCCACGGCTATCCCGCAAGCAAGTAGCGTTGCCTTGAAAGCGATGCTCTGAAAAGCGCTGGATACGCGTTCCCGGTCCGGAGAGCAGCCAGCTTCCCTTTCCTCACCACAGACAGGTTCCTATGAGTGGGACAGCGATCTCGGTGGCGATGCCCACCTATAACGGCGAGCGGTTTCTGCGGGAGCAGCTGGACAGCCTCGTGCGGCAGACCTTGCTGCCCGTTGAATTGGTCGTGTGTGACGATGGCTCAACCGACAGTACCGTCGAGATTCTGCGTCGCTTCGTGACCAGTGCTCCCTTCCCTGTCCGGCTCTATCAAAACGACACGCGACTGGGCCCGGGTTTTAACTTCCTGAGTGCGCTCGCTCGGTGCGCCGGCGATCTGGTG
>DASQRJ010000131.1:0-3299 GCA_035642955.1 Acidobacteriaceae bacterium | reverse complement strand
GACGACGTAGCTGGTGCCTCTGAGCAGAGTTGGGAAGGTCCAGCGCGCGGTGAAGACGCCGGCCACCATCCACAACGAGACAGCGAACGGGGAGAGGCCGACGTTGACCAGCTTGGTGGGCGCCTCCGCCGCGCCCAGCCAGACACCGGCGGCGATGCCGCAGGAGACTCCGAGGCGGTGCAGTGCGTGGGCGTCTGACGGAGGAGTGCTTTGGCTGGAGCGAGGAGTCTTCAAGTAGCGGAGACTAGTTGCTCAGGGCCTCGCGGTCAAGAAAGCTCCTGCGACGCGGTTTGGCCCCAGCCGGTGGCAATCTGCGCCGTAAGTCGGACGGTCGAAGTATGGGTTTCTGCTGCTGGAAGGCGTTTGATGGAGAGGACGGTGATGTCGTCCTCTTGACCGAAGGCGCAGGCGGTGTCGACAATCTGCTGCACGGAAGGGCGCCTGGACATCAGGTCGGCCACGCGATCGAACCCGAAGAGTTCACCGTGGGCGTTGCGCGCCTCCAGAATTCCGTCGGTGTAGAGGGTGAGGGTCTCGTCCTCCTGCAGCCGGAAGTCGATCTCGTCATAGGTTGTGTCGTCCGCGATGCCGAGCGGTAGCGAGCCGGCGACCGGCAGCTCGCTGGCATCCCGGAAGGGCGCGATATGTCCCGCATTTGCCAGGGTCACCGTGCCGTTGGCGTGAATGCGCAGGACAAGACACGTCGCAAAGCCACGTTCCGTGCGGCCCATGAGCCGGTGATTCAGACGAGTCAGGATCTCGGCCGGTTGCCGCGTGTAGTCGGCAATCGCGCGTACTGTGCCGACGATGAGGGAAACGGTCATGGCGGCCTTCAATCCTTTGCCGCTCACGTCGCCAAGGACGATCAACGCGCCGGGATTTCCCTCCGACGCGGCCAGTGGGATGACCTGGAAGAAATCGCCGCCAAGTTCCGCTGCAGGCTTGTACACGCTGGCGATCGAGAGACCGGGGATGGAGGGAGCCTCCTCGGGGATCAGGACGTGCTGTACTTCGCGTGCCGATCGCACCTCAAGCTCGATCTGCGACTGGCGGCGCCGCTCCATGAACTGCTGAAGCGTGACGGTGTAAAGCAGAACCAGGAACAACAGGGTGTCGAGAAGGAAACGCGCCCCGAAGCTGTAGCTACCCAGGTGGAGCGCCCAGTTCTGAATGGGTTGGTAGATCGTCCAGTGGGTGAAGCGTGTGCCTTGACCGAGAATGTTCGTCAGCGCATTCCAGAAGCCATAGAGAAAGGCAGCTATACCGATGGGGAGCATGGCCGTCTGCCGCTTGTACAGCAGACCCGCGCCGACGATGAAAAAGATGAACAGCGGCGTCACCGAGTAGATGGCGGTCGTGATGGCATCGACCCATTGCGATGTGAGCCCGGCATGCTCCCAGCCCCTCAGCGTAATCATGTCGATGATGTCCGAAAGGAGATAGAAGATGCTCAGCGCGATCGTCCATCGCTGCCATTTTCGACTTTTGTGAAAACCGAACAGAGTCAGAAGCAATAGCCAGAGTGAAATGTCTGCGGCGGCAGCAACGAGTTGGAGATAAACCTGGTTCGTAAAAAAGCTCACCCCGTAGCGGAATCCATCCAGCAGGTTTATCGAGCCAAGGCCATCGGCGATGAGATAAAGGCCGAGCCAGAGGTAGAGCCACTGCTTTCTGTCTCGCAGGAAAAGCACGATTGCGAGCAAACCCGCCGTCGTCACGACCGCGGCAATCATCAGACGGGGAATCTGGTGATGCTCATCCAGATAACGGGAGCGCATGAGTTGGTTGGAGAAGACAGTGGAATCGCCGAGCAGCGGAGCTTCATGGAGGCCACCGTTGGTTACCGGGTCATTGGAAGCAAGCGGTGCTTTCCACACTCGTATGGCCAGAACGCCGCTGGCCGGGGAGCTGCCAAGCGAATAGATGGTGATGTGTCCAACCGGCCACCAACCGGCGTGGGGTGGCATCCTTCCGTAATTGCCGATACGGCGCCCATTCCAATAAAGCTCATAGGTGTCGTCGACCGCCGGCATCAGGAGGGCGAGCGACGGGCTCGTGCCGTCGACCTGGATGTGTTTTCGATACCAGGCGAAGCCGGTATACCCGGGGTGCTGCTGTGCACCCCAGGTATCATCTCCGCGTATCTGCTCCCATCCCGCGTCATTGAAGGCCGGCGCAGCCCATGCGGGGTCGTCGCCCAGGTGAAACTGCCATGGCCCGGCGATGGCAACAGACCCGGTGCCCGGATTCTGTGTTCGGAATGTCTCCGCACGGGCGGATATGAGGAAAAGGAAGGCGAGTAACTGGCAGAACAGGAATACGCGCAAGGCGGTGCCGCGGATTCTGTCAATCATGCAGAGCCTTTCCCAAATCGGGGATAAAAGGGGACTGGGCCGATTCGGTGTCCAGAGCATACGAGCTTCCCATCCGTGCCGCAATCCTTGCTTTGGAGGATGGTCACCTGCGCCATCCCGGACAGGAACATCGAGCCCCAGTCATCTCGATTTTCGATCCATGGGGGCGTGGTTTCGACCGCATAACCCTTCGGTGACCCTGAGCGAGCGACGTTATACTGAGCAGTGGCCCATGCCGTCCGCGCATCCCACGGCAAGATAATTCCGACAGCGAGTGGATTCCGATACATGAGCACTCAACAGACCAGCACAAAAGAGGCAGTGCCACCCCAGGCAAGCTTTTCCGAAGAGATGGCCGAGTGGATCGAGGCCTTTGACGAGGTTGTGGTCGCCGAGGGCGCCGAGCACGGCGCTGAACTGCTGACGGCGCTGCGCCGCAGGGCGCGCGAGGCCGGCATCAACACGGCGGGTGAGCTGATCACGCCGTACCTGAACACCATTCCCAAGCACGAGGAAGTGCCCTATCCCGGCAACGTCGAGCAGGAGCGGCGCGTCGAGAGCCTCATCCGCTGGAACGCCATGGCGATGGTGCATCGCCAGAACAAGAAAGATGCCGGCATCGGCGGCCACCTCTCGACCTATTCTTCTCTCGCGACTTTGCTCGAAGTCGGCTTCAATCACTTCTTCCATGCCAGCCATGGCAGCCAGCCGGGCGACTTCATCTACTTTCAAGGCCATGCATCGCCGGGCGTGTACGCGCGGGCGTATCTGGAAGGCCGCTTCGAAGACGAACAGATACTGAACTTCCGCCATGAGCTGCGCGACAAGCCCGGGCTGTCGTCGTATCCGCACCCGTGGCTGATGCCGAATTTCTGGCGTTTCCCGACGGTGTCGATGGGCATTGGACCGCTGAACGCGCTCTACCAGGCGCGATTCATGAAGTAT
>DASQRJ010000130.1:0-3650 GCA_035642955.1 Acidobacteriaceae bacterium | reverse complement strand
ATCGGGTCCAGCGCGTGCGTCTCGGCCGCCAGCGCCAGCGTCTCCGCCTCGATCCCAAACAGCGCCGCCACGAACGCGTCGACATGGGGACCCAGCGCCACCACCAGCTCGCTCTCGTCCTTCACCGCCACCGCGTCCGGTTCCGCCCGCGCCGCCATCAACCGCGCATGCAGCGCCGCGTCCTCCGCCGCCAGCCGTGCCAGGAACACCCGGTCGAGCCGCACCAGCCCCTCGCGCGTCGCGAGTTCGAAGAATCCGAAATCGAAACCCAACCGTTCCATGCAATCAGCCCATCTTGCGAAGCAGCGCCATCACCTGCACCCGCTCTTCGGGCGACAGAGGCGCCAGTGCCGCGTCATGCGCCTTGCGCGCGGATGCCACGACACTCGTGATCAGCGCAACGCCCGCCGGGGTCGCCTCCAGCACGACCGTGCGGCGGTCCATCGGATCGCTCCCCGGATGGACCAGTCCCCGGCCGATCAGCCGCCGCACAACGCCCTGGATCGTCGCCGGATCCATCGCCGCGTGCCGTCCCAGCAGGTTCTGCGTCGTCCGCCCGAGCTGCACCACCTTCAGCAAGGCGGTGAACTGCGTCGGCGTGAGGTCCGCCTGCGCCACGGCCGTCGTGAAGATCGACACGTGCCGCTGATGCGCCCGCCGGAGGAGAAAACCGATGTGGTCTTCGACGGTGAAGCTGGCCAGGCCCTCATCGCCCGGAGTTGTGGTCGCGTCCAGGTTGGCCTCCGGCCATTCGTTTGTAGACAAATGATGGGAAGAGGGCCGGGTTGGTCAAGCGGGTACCCGCGCGAGCCAGTATCCCGGTGGGCGCATGGTCTGCGGAACCGGGGGACATGAGCTCCATTTGAACAGGCACACCTCGCGCGCGGCACCCAAGCGATCGCTCGCGTCTCAAACGCGGATTGTCGATGTTCGACAGCTGCGCTCTGATGTCAGCGTGCGATCTGACCCCGTACGCAGAAGTCCGAGCATGCCCATCGACTTCGGAGCGCCACAGCGGAAGCAGGCGTAAGCTTCCCGCGAAGCGCCAAAATCTTATCTCCGTGACCCTCCCTGACCCTCCATCATCCTCGTGTTAATACTCTTGCATTACTGCCGTCGGCACCGCCGCACCCAATTATTCTCCGCCAAGCCCCGCCCTTGCCAAATGCGATCGCCATATCAGAGAACCGTTCAACCAGTTCGCAGGCGCTGCCCCGTTACCCCAAGCCCGGCTCCGCTACCGGAACGGAAGATGGAACCTGCTCGTGCTGCCGCGCAGCGATCCTCTCAAGCACCTCGAACAACTCCCCGCCTCGAACCGGCGGACTGAACAGATAGCCCTGAACTTCCCCACATCCAGCTGCTACAACCGCCTTCAGTTGCGCTGAAGTTTCAACTCCCTCGGCAGTGACCTCCATTCCAAGTTCCTGCCCCAGGGCGGTCACCGCATGAACAATGGCCGTGCAATCGCGACTCTGATCAAGGTCGCGTACAAAGGATTTGTCGATCTTGACGCGATCGAATGGGAAGCGACGAAGATAGCTCAGTGACGAATAACCAGTGCCGAAATCGTCCAACGCAATCCTCACGCCGCGTTGCCGCAACTGCTGCAGCGTCGCCAGCGTCGATCGGCTATCCTGCAGGATCACAGTCTCAGTGATCTCAAGTTCAAGGCGGTCTGCAGGGAGGCCAGACTCAACCAACGCCGCATCGACCTTACTCAAAAGATCATCATCTTTGAATTGCACCGCAGACAGGTTGATTGCCACTTTCAGATGGTATGGCCATCCCGCGGCCGCCTTGCAGGCTTCCCGCAGAACCCACGCACCGATCGGCCGGATCAACCCGGTCTCCTCGGCGAGCGGAATGAAATGATCGGGCGTGATCAACCCCTTCGATGGATGGCACCAACGCAGCAGTGCCTCGCATCCGAGACACTCTCCCGACCGTACGTCGACCAGTGGCTGATAGAACAGCTCCAGCTGGTTCGATTGCAGTGCCTGCCGCAGACCCGACTCCAACGTGCAGCGCTGCTGCATGGCTTCGTCCATCTCCGGACGGAAGAAGCACCATACCCCACGACCGTCTGCCTTGGCTTGATACAGCGCCTGGTCCGCGCACTTCAGCAACCGATCAGCATCAGTCCCGTCTTGAGGTGCAATGGCGATACCAATGGAAGTACCGATGATTAAGTGGTGACCGTCGATCTCAAATGGCGTCTTGAGACATGTGACCAATCGGTTCGCGAGGTCGGTTGCTCCATCGGATGAATCCAACATGGTTTGGACAACAGCGAACTCGTCGCCACCGAGGCGAGCCACGAAATCGGTTTCACGCAATGAGTCTTCCAGTCGCTCCGCTACAGCCCGAAGAAGGCCATCCCCAACAGGATGACCGAGGGTGTCATTGACATCCTTGAACTGATCCAGGTCCAGACAATGCAGCGCTAGCAACTGCCCCGTCCGGGCATGCGCCAACGTTCGATCGAGCGTCTCCCGAAACAGCAGGCGGTTCGGCAATCCCGTGAGTGCATCATGGCGCGCCAGGTGCGCTATCGTTGCCTCCGCTTCGCGCTTCTCAGTGATATCCATGTAGGTGCCGAGTACACCATTGACCTCCTCATCTTTTCCACGAAGCGGGATCTTGCTGGTAAGAAGCGTTATCGTCTTCCCTTCTGGTGTAGTCTGAGGTTCCTCTATCAAGAGCTTCGACTGACCACTCTCGATCACTCGCCGGTCGTCTGCCCGATACAGGTCCGCCTGGTCTTTCCATACCATGTCATAGTCGGACTTCCCGATCAGATCGAGCGGCGACGGACGCCCTGCATCACGTGCGAACGCCATATTGCATCCAAGGTAACGGAGATCCATGTCCTTCCAGAACACCCGCACCGGTATGGCATTCAGGATCCCATCGAGAACTTCCTGCGAAGACCGCAATGCCGTTTCCGCTTGCATCGTCTTCGTCATGTGGCGGTTGAGCAAGGTGAACAACGCGCCGAGGCAAATCACGACAGCCAATGCCGCTGCTGATGTCCCGGTAGTATGTTTCCGCCATAACGCAAAGACTTCAGACTTCGGTACCCGGATCGCAATTGTCAGCGGATAGGCCTCAACTGGATGTAAAAAGAGCAGCGAAGAGCGATCAGCGACATCGGAGACCAAATTCACACCGCCCGTCTTCGTGAGGGTATTGCGTTCACCCTGCAGGTTCGGCAGCGGCGCAGCGCTTGGCGGCACCTGACCATCAATGCCCTCAGGAGGATACTGGGCGAGGATAAGCCCGTCATTTCCCGACAACGTGATTTTCGTTTCGCTATCCTTGGCTATGGAGCCATAAAATTTCTGCAGATCATCGACGGCGATGGCGGCAGCAGTGGCGCCGGCGAATGTGCCATCTGCTGCCATCAGACGGCGGGCAAAGAAAATCATCCAGGTCCCAACGACCCTGCTCCTTGCCACGTCGATGCAAAGCCTTGGTTCTTCGCTGTCTCGCGAACATGTAAAGAAGCCACGATCGTCCGCACGGATGGATGGGATTGGCCCAGGTCGTGATGACTCGACCAGCCGGCCACTCGCGTCAAAGACAAGAAGCGCATTGTTCCCCGGGACGTTGCGCAGCTGGTTCGCAAGGTCATGATGTTGGCTAAC
>DASQRJ010000129.1:0-3290 GCA_035642955.1 Acidobacteriaceae bacterium | reverse complement strand
CCACACTTACCGATGCCGGCAGCGTCGATGGAGCATGGAATTCGGGTCGCACGCTGCCGGAGCTGACCGCACACGGGGGGGCCGCTCTCACCAGTTCGAAATTTTTCAACAAATCAGGCCTCGACGCGCTGCGAGCGATCCTCTACCACGCGGACCGCTACGGACTGAAGTGGGTGTTCGTAAAGGACCCGTACTATGACCCGCTGCTGACCTTCGCCGGCTTCCGCCGTGTGGACACCCTTGAAGACAAGACCATCACCATCTGGAGTAAAGAGGGAGCGCCGCCAGCTGTACCGATGAATACAGCGCTTATTCCTCCACATTGGCAGGGTTTGATGTGGGGCACTCTGCCCTTCGGCAGCAGCCTCCTCGCGTTGCTGGTTCTGCTGATTCCGGATGCGCGCCGGCTTTACGGTGATGAGGCCGAAATACCGGCCGCTGGCGAGGATCTGGAGCCAAGGAGGGTGGCCCTATGAAGCGCGGACGTGGGCTGGCTCTCTTTATCTTCGCCGCGACGATCGTTCTGATGGTGATGAGTATTCTGCACCCCAATGAGTCGGCCGTCGCATTGGCCGATGCGGGGACCACCGGCTTGCTGCGTCCATCCTCAACGCCGCAGGCGGCTGTCGAGAACCTTGCGCGCGAGATCGGCCAGCATCATTGGGGGAGCGCCTATTCCAAACTCGCGAACAGAGGCGAGTTTACCCAGCCGGAGTTTGTACGCGACCTGAATGGCACCTATACGAGCCTTCGCTCGTACGCGACTCTCGATCACTTTGAAGTGCGGCCCCTGCATGAATCTGCGGACGATGCGGAGATGCAGCTGAATCTGTACTGGTCCACGGTCGTTGGGACGTTTACGGACACGGTGAAACTGCACGTTATAAAAAACGGGGATCACTGGGAAGCGGCATGGCCCTTGGTGAAGGAACCGCGCGTGCCTCCGCAGGTGATCCCGGTCAACTACCTGCGATGGGATGTGATCTACCGCGGCCCTGAAGACGACTGGGGCGCTCAGGACGTGGAATCGCCGCATGTTCGCATCGTGGACATGCACCCGTTGGAGCGCGGGGATGGTGTGCTGGTCATGGGCGAACTGCTCAACGAAGACGTGGTGCCTGCATTTGTCTCGGTCAAGGCGACGCTTATCTCGAGAAGTGGAGCGACGATCGCGAGCGAGGATAGCTTTGACAAGATTTCGCACCTTCTGCTGCCCAAGCAGGTCACACCCTTTCTCATATCCTTTCCCGGGGTTGATTTGTCCCAAATTGGGAGCATTCGGATGGACCCCTCAGCCTCATTGATCGCAGCTTCAGCGGATCCCATCATCGCGATTGAGGATCAGAAGTTGAATCCTGCGCCGGGAGCATCGCTGACCGGGAAACTTATTGATCAAAGTGGCCAGGTGGTGAATGTCGCGCACGTTCTGGGGACCTTTTACGACAAGAATGGCAAGTTGGTCTGGGTCGCGGATCAATATGTGGATCGTGCACTCTTGCCACAGACTCCCGTCCCGTTTACCATACCAATTCCCCCCGACATCGCAGGCCAGGTCAGCAGCGAACGCGCCGTTACGGCGACTTATAGTTCGGGCGGTCTTCAATGAGATTCCGGCTTTCGTTTTTGGTCGGCAGCTTGGCTTTCACCGCAATGCCGCTGCTGCACGCCGAGAGCGCGAGCATGAGCTTGCCCAAGCAAGTCCAAGCCGGCAGCAGCTTTTCCATTCCGACCGCGGGGAGCGGCAAGGCAGTTCTGTACGTCGTTGGCTTCGGTCAAGCCTTGCGGCGAGAGGTGCAGTTGGGAGAGACGACTTCTTTTGCCGCTGGCGTTCTCCACAATGCAGGTCAATATCTGGTTGTTCTAGCCGGAGAATCCTCCACAGACAGCGGCACTTTCGATGTCACCCCGGCGAGCCAGGTGGCCAATCTGAGCTTTCTGGCGAAGCCGTCCCGTCTTCCCGTCGACCTGCACAACGGCATCAGTGGCGCCGTGTATGTCTTTGACGCATATCAAAACCTGATCACCACGCCCACGCTCGTGTCTTTTCAATTATCAGGGAACTCGGGAGTGACCCAGACGCGGACCGCGACCACAAGCGACGGGCGGGCGTGGACGCAAATGGATTCCGCCGCAAAAGAAAGTGCGGCTCACTTTACTGCTCATGTTGGCGAAATTGCGAGTACGCGCATCATACAGCAGGTGCCCGGAGATCCATGCGGATTGAAGATGAGCGCTCGGCCGGCAGGAAAAAATATCGAGCTGACAACGGAGCCCTTGCGCGACTGCACCGGCAATGCGGTGCCGGATGGGACAGTCGTGACGTTCACCGAATCGTATGACGGCACGCAGACGACCGTGGACGTCCCGCTAAAACGCGGAATTGCCCAGGCCGAACTACCGGCTTACAACGGCGCGAAGATCTCGGCCGCTACCGGGGTCGTATTGGGAAATGAGATCCGTTGGGGAAGTCAGTGATGACCAGGCTCGTCCTTGCGATGTGCTCAATTTTGGCGATGACATTTCCTCTGAGGGCTGATCAGCCCAACGTGCGCGTTGAACCGCCAAATCTACAAGGCCCTCGGCAACTGAGCGATCAGACCCAGACGGCGGTCATTCGTGATTACCTCCAGGCGTGGCAGAGTGTAGGCGCAGCACTCGAGCAGAACCGCGCGGACCTGCTCAACCGGGACTTCATCGGCACCGCCAAAGATCGACTGTCGGATACGATTCATGACCAAGTTACGATGGGTATCTCCACGCGTTATCTGGACCTGTCGCACGACTTGCAAATAATCTTCTATTCACCAGAAGGGTTATCCGTTCAATTGGTAGACAACGTTGAATACGAGGTACAGGTACTCGATCACGGCAAGATTCAGGCGACACAGAAAATGCACGCGCGCTACGTTGTGGTCATGACGCCAGCCGAAGTGCGCTGGAGAGTGCGCATTTTCCAGGCTGAGGCTGAATAGTTGTGTTGGGCTTTGTGGGGGCAGGACAAGATATTTCAACGGCCCCGGGTGAAATGACTGGACTGCTTATTTTGGCTATGTCGGAAAGAGATGAAAAGGACTCAGGGGGTGGCGAATGGTTTCAGTAGTAGTACCCATTTATAACGAAGAAGTACTTATTTTGCAGTTTCATGAAGCTATTGCCAATGCCTTGGAAGAAACGAACGAAGATTGGGAAGTGGTGTATGTCAATGACGGCTCCAGAGATACGTCTTTAGAGATTCTGAGAGGCTTGCAGGCCGCTGACCCGCATGTGGTGGTGGTGGAACTCTCGCGTAA
>DASQRJ010000128.1:0-7937 GCA_035642955.1 Acidobacteriaceae bacterium | reverse complement strand
GCCGTAGCGCTAGCCCCATCCGCCCGCCTTCCGATATGGGCAACCTGGCCTGACCGGCCCCGGTCGAAACTGCTCCGCGCATGACGTCCTGGTCAACGATCAGCGCGGAAACTGCTTTTTAAACGCATCGATGCAGCCCTTGCCCGTCGCCTTCTGGCTCAGGCCGCCGCAGCCATCCTGCCAGAAGGGCAGCGAGCCTGGTCCCGGGCCATGCCCCTTCAAATAGGCGCGCGCCGTGGCGCCGGGCGAGAAACTTGCGCCGTAGTTGTTGTCGCAGCAGGTGCCATCCTTCTTGTTCGTGCTGGACTCGGTGTTGGTGATGCCGTTCTTCGAGAACACCAGCACGATGTCCGCGCTCGCCTCGTCGTCGGCCAGCGTGAACCGTCCCCACTTCGACAGCTCTTCGTCGGCCGCGTTCTCGATCTGTGCGCCACCGGCGTTGTTGCGAATAAAGACGGTCTTCGCCCGATACGCCTCGGCCGGGACACCTTGGGCGAATACGGCGGACGAAGCGAAAGGCAGACAGCTCGCGGCAAGCAGCAATGCTGAACAGAGAAAACGCGACGCAGACATTTGTGGCCCCCAATAGCGGAAGTGCCCACCACTCTAGCTCACTTGTCCGGGTAAATGTGGAAACTTACGTCAATAGTGATCGCCACCGGTACCGGTTTTCCATGGTAAGTAGCGGGATCGAATCGGTATTGCCGCACCGCGTCCAGTGCCTTCTCGTCCAGAGATGCGGCGGCTTTGCGAAGCTTCGGCTTTACCCCTTCTGCCGCGGAATGTATGACATGGATCTCTCTGGGTATCCCATCGGTCCCAACTTTCAACCCGATGACGACCGGAGCGTCGATTTTCTTTCGCTGCGCGGCATCGCTGAACTCAGCGTCGACGGAGTACACCAGCTTCGGAGCCGTCACTCCGTTGCCAACGTGGTAGGTCCCGTCGTCCTCGATAACCGGCTTTGCAGCCGATGTTGGCGGTTGCGCCGCGCCGCTCGTGTTCGGAGCTTGCTGCATTGCGAAGGCGGGCATCGATACAAGAGATATGAGCAATCCGGATCGAAGCAGAGGGCAGAGACGACAAAAAGATCGGTGCAGGACGTATCGCATAAACCCCCACCTAAGCCTAGCCCTTCTTCGTTTCCGCCTTTGCCTGTTTGCGCTCGCTGATCTCCTTCGCACGAAACCTGGCGATGCGCTCAATCAATTTCACCGGGACCGGCACCGACAGCGGGAAGCGAAGCGTGCCCTTGCTGGCCTTGTACTGATCCAGCTCCCCCTTGAACGCCGCCAGCAGGCGTTCGTCCGCCGGATAGATCGAGTAATGCTGCTTCCAGCCCGCGAAGTACAGCAGAACGCTGCCATGCAGTGTGTAGGCGGGAATCTTGTAGGAGATCCCTTCCTTGGCGCCCCAGGCAGCCGCGCGGATAGCGCATCGTACGCGCCCGAGCGCTACCTGCGCCGCCGCGGGCTGCGCGGCAATGTACTCGTCGATCGATTGAAAGTCAGGACTCGCCATCGCTCTTCCCGTGTTGCCCATATACATGCAGCGAAGAGATGGTATCGCTCATGCCTCCGGCGGCGCCAGCGCCTTCTCCATGCGCACCACCGGCAGCCGCTCCCCACCTGGCAGATCCACTAGTATCTCCGCCAGCCGCCGATATCCGTGCCGCTCGTAGAAAGGCACGCCGCTCAGTGTTGCGCCCATCTCCGCGCGGCGAAAGCCCGCATCCCACGCTGCCCCTTCGCATGCGCGAAGCAGCCGTGTGCCCAGCCCGCGCCTGGACCACTGCGGATGCACGAAGAAGGCGCGAATCTTCGCCGCATCGGTAGCCGGATCCAGCTGAGCGGCATCGCGCGACGCATGATGGTGATCGCCGCCATAGAGCGTCTTGCGCCAGCTCCATCCGCCACAGGCCGCCAGCGCGCCTTCCGCAGGTTCGCAGACGAAATACGTCTGGTCGGCAATCAACTGGGTGTCCGGCGTAAACACAGAGGCCAGCGCTGCTTCGCGCTGGCCTGCGGAATATTCGTGCTGCAGTCCACGGACCGACGCGGCAATCAAAGCCCGGATCGCCTCCAGGTCGGCAGCCGTCGCCGTGCGCAATCGCAATTCGCGCAATGCGTCCACGGCGTTTTTATCGCTTAGGACTGTGCCGTGACCGGCGTGTGGACCGTGGCGTTCACCGGCGCCTGCTGCGCGGCGGGCGGTTTGGGTGCAGGAGGCTTGGGCGCCCGCTGCGTCTCGGCCTTCTTGCCCGGCGCCAGAATGGCGTGCAGCGTGGTGCCTTCCATGCGCGGCATGAACTCCACGATGCCGGTATCGCCCATGTCCTGGATCAACCGGTTGATGATGGCGTAGCCCAGCTCGCGGTGGGCCATCTGCCGGCCTTTGAAGCGCAGCGAGGCCTTCACCTTGTCGCCTTCATTCAGGAAGCGGACCGCCTGGTTCTTCTTGGTCTGGTAGTCGTGCTCATCCACGGTGACGGAGAACTTGACCTCCTTCACCACGATGACCTTCTGTTTCTTGCGCGCAGCCCGGTCGCTCTTGTCCTTTTCGTAAAGGAACTTGCCGTAGTCCTGAATGCGGCACACGGGTGGCACGGCGGTTGGGGAGACTTCCACCAGATCCAGGCCGCGCTCGCGGGCAATCTTCAGGGCTTCAAACGGCTGCATGATGCCGAGCTGTTCTCCCTGATCGTCAATCACGCGAATCTCTTTCGCGCGAATGCGGTCGTTGGTGCGGATGAAAGACTTGGCTGATCGTTTATCGAGTGCTATGGGATTTCCTCCAAAGTAGTGCGAGGGTACACCCTCGCGGGACGATTATAGCAGCGCCCTAAAATGACACATCATCCATTGGGACGACCCGCCATCCCGGCGCGCTGCCATCTCCACTCTTCTTTAGATGAGATACGGCAACCCAAAGCATCTGGTTCGCGGGCAATGTTTCCACAATTTCGATAGGAAGAAAGTTATCGCTCAAAGCAGGCGTCACCCGGCGTGCGCGATCGGCATCGCTGGCCTTCAGCGTCACCACCGGCAACCTCCCGTCGCTCGCTCGTTGGCGAAACGCCGTCTGCTTCTCCTCCATCAGCGCGCGCAGCCGCGCCATGCGCTCGCGTACGCGCTCACCCCGCACCGGCTGGGTCTGCGCCATGCGCCACGCCGCCGTACTGGGCCGGGCGCTGAACGGAAACAGGTGCAGATACGTGAACGGCTGCTCTGCAATGAACCGGTAACTCTCCTCGAACAGCGCGTCCGTCTCGCCCGGGAACCCCACCATCACATCCGCGCCAATCGCCGCCTCCGGCATCGCCTCGCGGATCGCCGCCAGCTTCTCCGCGTAATGCCACGGCCGATAGCGCCGGTGCATCGCGCGCAACATCGCATCGGAACCCGACTGCAGCGGCAGGTGGGCATGCCGCGCCAGCCGCGGCCCGCTCCTGGCCGCGTCCAGACGTCCGTATTGCCGGTAGAGAGCCAGCAGGTCAGAGCTCCAGTCCATCGGCTCAACCGAGCTGATGCGCAGCCGCGGCAGCCTGGTCCGCTCCAGAATCGCCGCAACCAGATCCTCCAGCCGCCGTGGCTGCTCGAAATCCCGCCGACCGAAATCCGCACCCCAGCGGCCCAGGTTGATGCCGGAGAGCACCAGCTCTTTCCCGCCCGCATCCACAAAGCGGCCGACGCGCCTAAGCGCGTCATCGAGCGGCATGGACCGGCTGCCGCCCCGCGTCGTCGGAATGATGCAGAACGAGCACCGGTTCCCGCAGCCATCCTGCACCTTCAGGTTGGGCCGCGTGTCGCCGGAGGCCGCCAGATCCTCCCCCGCCAGGTTGGCGTGGGCAAAGCGATCGTCCACCAGCACCGGAACCCCGCCCGCGCCCGCCACAGCTCCCAGCGCCACAAAGCCCGCTTCATCTGGGAGACCGGCACCGCCCACGCGCCGCAGCCGCGCAGCGACGTCTCCCAGCAGTCCCTTGTGGCTGTTGCCGACCACCGCGTCCACGCCCGCCAGCCGCGCCACTTCCTCGGGAGCTCGTTGCGCATAGCACCCGGTCACCACCACTCGCGCCCGGGGATTTTCGCGTTTCACGCGGCGCAGATAGGCGCGCGCTGTCTTCTCCGCCTCTGCCGTCACGGCGCAGGTGTTCAGCACCACCAGGGCCGCCTCCGCCGCGGAAACGGCGGCGTTCTCGCCGAATCGGGAAAGCTCCGCTGCCAGCGCGTCGCCGTCGGCGTGGCTGGCCCGGCAACCGAAGTTTTCTACGTGGTATCCTTCCACGTTCCCCAGTCTATTGGAGTGGTGGAGCAGGCTGCGGCAAGCCTTCCACCGGGCCCTTGCTGATATCGTGTTGTGAGGGAAGTTACCTATGAAACGACGCATTCTGCTGGTAGATGACGAGCTCGCGATCCTGCTTACGTTGAAGGCCGTTCTCGAGATCCATGGCTTCGACGTGGAGACCGCCGCTTCCGCGCGCGAGGCGAAATCCAAGCTCCGCGCCCATCCCTACCACATGGTCATCACCGACATGCGCATGGAGAATGAGCGCGCCGGCATCGAAGTGGTACGAGCCGCCCGCGAAGCCGAATACGATCCCGCGGTCGCCATGCTCACTGCATTCCCACTGCCCGGCGAAGAGTGGGAGGACGCAGGCGCCGACGAGATGCTGGTGAAGCCGATGAACACCAACGATCTGGTGCTGCAGATCGAAGCTCTGCTGGTCACCCACGAAGACAAGAAGCAGAAGGCGAAGCAGGGCGTGCAGCCGGCCTACGTCGCCGCCGCAGGCTCCAAGAAGAGCAACGGTGCTCGCCGCAAGGCCGCGGCGGAGCGGTAGAGCGTTTTTCCCGAAGCTGTGTGGTAGCGGAGGCCATCTCGGTGCGGCCTTTCCTTAACGAAAGGCCAGTAACCCTCTGCTGGCCGCTCTACATTTTCAGGAAAAATCTCCAGTCCCGCGGTCTTCTGGATCAGGCTGCGATTCTCGAGATAATGCATGAAGCGCTGCCAAAGTCCCGCATTCCTATGAAATCGCGCCACGCTCCGGCGGGCTCTGATCTCCGGTGAGTCGTTGAGAAGTCCAGTTCCGAACTGTGTGCCCGCGAGGCACACGGAACCTCTCCGGAGCGGTGGAGTCGTCCACATGGCCCCGGAGGCAGGCTTTACCTGGCGGCTAATGCGCCGGCTTTGCCTCGGAGCCCGGCGACTCGGCCGAGCCGGAGTTTCCGGTCTGCGCCATCGCTGCAACGACGGAGTGCGTCTCGGCTGACCCGCCTGACGGCTGCTGGGTAGACCCCGCACGGCGACTCTGCTCAAAGCAGGAGCGGCACAGCACCGGCCGTCCCTGTGTCGGACGGAAGGGAACCGTGGTCTCCTGCTCGCATACCGAGCAGTGCGTCCGGGTCTCTGCCCGCACGCTGGAACCGCCGCCCCGCTTCAGCTTGCACGCCTTACATCGCTTGGGATCGTTGTGAAACTGCTTGTCGTGAAAAAACAACTGCTCGCCGGCGGTAAAGACAAAGTCTTTTCCGCAGTCCACGCATTTGAGTATTTTGTCCTGAAATTCCATGACCCGGTGGCTTGCCGCCCGATGATCTGGCCGGCAACTCCCGTCCCTCCTCGAAAATCGAACCGACTTGCCTGGGCCCGGCCACCGAAGCGGCGCACTGCAATTGCAACGACCTCGGGGGAGGAAAGCTGGGGAGGGAATGGAATCCTGTGAGCAGGTTGTCAGCCCATCGGAGACACCGAGGGCCCGCGATTGTCTATGCGAATCTGCGGGCCCGGGGGACTGCCGTTTGGACCTTAGTCCTGCTCTTTACGCGCCTTTTTCCGGTTACGCTTCCGCGCCAGTGCTTCCTTGACGCGCTTCCGCTCACCGGGCTTCAGGTAGAAGGAGTGACGTTTCACTTCTTTGATGATGTCCTCCTGCTGCACCTTCCGCTTAAACCGACGCAATGCATTCTCGAGCGGCTCGCCTTCCTGCACACGAACCTCTGCCAATGAACTACACCTCCAAACTTCCCAATGGGGTCATTTCGTAGGATACGGCACTGACGCCGACATCAGTCAAGAGATTTACTTCGGGGCGGGGGCGGTCACCGCTGAGCTGCACCATAGTCCGCATCTGGCAGGCACGAAAGGCACTTGGAGGCGCGCCCCAGCGCGCGAAGAGTACCGTAAAGGCCAATCTATGTAAGGTAGCGAACGGCCAGCCCACGGAACAGCAGCACGAGCGTGCCGCAAATGGAGCAGCCTGCGGCAGCTTGCGGCGACATTTCATACACTGGATCCAGCATTCCGATCCAGCGTTCCCAGGAGGGCGCAAGAAAACGCACGCCTGGAGAATGCATACTTGTGGAAGCCGGTCTGCTGGCATCATGACTGGAAAAATCGCACGCGGTCGTCACCCTCAGCCTCCGGTAAGAGCCCATTGATCTCAGCACCCCTCATCCCCCTCTCGTTCCCGGCGTGGCTTCGGCGATCCTTCGGGCGGCCCCGCTCGCTCGTCGTCCTGCTGCTCCTTCCGGCGGCCTGCCTTCCCACCATCGCTCAGCAGCAGACGCCCCTGCAGTTGGTGACGGCGATGGTGCAAAACGAAAAGCAGGCGCGGCAGCATCGCATATTTCTCCGCTACACCTCGGTCGAGCGCTCCTCCCGCACCGGCGGTCATCTATGGACAGAAAACGTCGCGGAGACCCCGGACGGCCTGCTGCGCAGGCTGATCGCCGAGGACGGCAAACCCCTCTCAGCAGACCGTGCCGCTGCCGAAGATCGCCGCATCGCCGCTCTGGTCGCGGATCCATCTGCCCTGCGATCGGCCAACGCCGATCGCCGCGCGGACGAAGCGCGCATCGTCAAGCTTCTCAGCATCCTGCCCCAGGCCTTCCTGTTTACAGCGGACGGCATGCAGGGCAACTGCGCGCGCATCGCCTTTCGCCCCAACCCCGCGTACACCCCTTCCACCTACGACGAACGCGTCGTCCACAACCTCGGGGGCACCATCCTGGTCAGCATGCCGGGCGAGCGGCTGTGCGGCATCGACGGCCATCTGCTGGACCGCGTCAGCTTCGGCTTCGGCCTGCTGGGACACGTCGACCAGGACAGCCACTTCAGCGTGGTGCGCGCGCCCGTCACCGCGAAAGACTGGACGAGCGCAAAGATCGTGGTGCACGTCGGCGGAAAGATCTTCCTGCTCAAAAGCATCTCGCGCGACGACGACGCTACCCGCTCCGACGTCCAGCCGCTTCCGCCAAATCTGACTTTGGCGGAGGCCGCGGCTCTCACCAAGCCTGGAAGTCCGTAAGTGGGCGCCTGGGCCGCAGGCCCAGCCATACAGCTCAGTTCGGTGACGTGGCACTGGTTAACAGAAATAGCGGATTCCCCAGCTGGAAAACGGCAGCTTTGACCGAGCTAACAGTAAATGGTCAGCCTCAGGCTCAGAATTCTGTCTGCACTTCAACACCGCACTGAGGTCTACTAGGGCCACACGGGCCAAACATGTGGCCTTACGGGCGAGTGAGAGAAAGGGAATCCATAATGACGCGAAGAGTGCTATACGTATCGCTTTGCTGGCTGTGCTGCATGTCTTTCGCCATTGCCCAACAGGAGCATGACAGGAAATTTATCGTCAATGCATTCACAATTAAACTCGCCGCGCAGACGCTCACTGTACCGGTAGGCGATCCGGTAGTTGTCACAGTGACAATAACGAATACTTACAAAGAGTCGCTTTATCTACCTAGTGAGCCGCTTGTGTGGCTCGTCCGCCTGGAGGACGGCAAGTGGGCGGCCGATACGGCGGAGGGTTTGCGGAGAAAGGAAGCGCGTCACTTTCCCCAGACGATCGTGGTCACCCCGCTGGTTAAAGCCGGTGGCAGCATCACAACGGAAGAAACGGTCTCAAATCTGTATGAGATGACTGAACCTGGAGT
>DASQRJ010000127.1:0-2111 GCA_035642955.1 Acidobacteriaceae bacterium | reverse complement strand
CGTGGAAGCCAGCCTGCCGTTAGGCGTGATTAGCGAAGCTACCTATGAAGAAACGCGCTGCGAACTCGCGCCCGGCGACCGGCTCACGTTCCTGTCCGACGGAGTGGTCGAAGCCCGCAACGCTGAGGGCGAGCTCTACGGTTTTGCACGGACGCAGCAGATCAATAACCAGCCCGCAGAGGTCATTGCGCTAGCCGCAAAACGGTTTGGCCAGGAGGACGACATCACGGTGGTCAGCATTCAATGGGTTGGCGCGATACAGACTGTCACCGCGTGAATACTACTTCTGCTTCCCGGCGGCCGAATGACCCGTCACGCCTTTGCTCTCTTCTACAGTGAAGATCCGGTCCACGCCGGGCAGCTGCACCTTCTGAAGCGTGCCGTCCGGCCAGTGGATTTCGAGCGCATCCACCTTGGCCGTATCTCCCAGTCCGAAGTGCACGCGCGGATCGTTTGACGAGGCATAGCTGCCGCCGCTGTACACATCGCCCCGCTGCCGCATCCCGCCGCGGGTGAGGTATACCGTCGCACCCACGGCATCGCGCGGACCCTTCGGCCCACCGATCAGCTTCAACTCCACCCAATGGTGATGGTCCGGATTGACATTGCGCAGCAGCGTGGGCGGCATGTCCACATTGTTGATGACCACGTCGAGCTTGCCATCGTTGAACAGATCGCCCACCGCGGCGCCGCGGCCTGGCCGCACCAGCGCCAGCCCGGTGCCCGTCACCGCCGGCTGCAGCTCAAATCGTTTCCCCTGCAGATTGCGAAAGAGCAGCGGGCGTTCCGCAAAAGTAGTTCCCCAGTCGTATTGGTCCACCGATGGATAGACGTGCCCATTCGAGATGAACAGGTCCTTCCAGCCATCGTTGTCGTAATCCATGAAGGCATCGCCCCAGCCTAGAAAGGGCACCGTCGGTTCGGCCACGCCTGACGCATAGCTCACGTCGGTAAAGTTTCCGCCCCCGTCGTTGTGATAGAGGACGTCGTAGTCATCGGAAAACGTGGTGTTGAACAGGTCGACGCGGCCGTTGTTCTCATAATCGCCCAGCGCAATCCCCATGGACGCGGTCTCGCGCCCATTCTCATTCAGCGCATAGCCGGATGCATAACTCGCATCCTCGAATGTGCCGTTGCCTTTATTGAGATAGAGATAATTCGGCGTCGAATCGTCGGCCACCACCAGGTCCGGCTTGCCATCGTTGTTCACGTCGATGAAGACGCTGGCCAACCCGTAGTATCCAGGCTTGTCGCTCACGCCCAGCTTCTCGCTCACGTCGGTAAAGGTGCCGTCGCCGTTGTTGTGGAAGAGGTGATCGTGTTCGCCCTCGAGGCCACGCGGTCCGCACATCACGGGTGCGCCGCGGAACTGGCAGTTCTTCGGGAGCGACGCAGCGGAACCCGGCGTGGGCGGCTGATCCTTTTCAAAGTGCACATAGCCCGGCACGAAGAGGTCCAGCCGGCCGTCGCCGTCGTAGTCGCCCCAGGTGGGGCCGGTCATCCACCCGCCAGCGACCACGCCCGCCTTCTTCGCCACATCGGTAAAGGTGCCATCGTGATTGTTGTGATACAGCCGGTCGCCACCGAAGTTGGTGACGTACATATCCGGCCAGCCATCGTTGTCGTAGTCCGCAACTGCAACGCCAAATCCCCAGCGGTCGTTGGTCACGCCGGCCTTGGCCGCGACATCGGTGAAGGTGCCGTCATGGTTGTTGTGAAAGAGCGCTGCGTGCGGCGCGGAGACTTTTCCGGAAAGCGCATCGTAGGTCGACGCATTCACCAGGTAGATGTCCAGCCAGCCGTCGTTGTCGTAGTCGATCAGCCCGACGCCTGAGCCCACTGTCTCCAGGATGAACTGCTTCTCTTTCGTTCCGTCATGGTGCGACCAGGTCGACAATCCGGCCTTCTCCGCAATATCGATAAAGATCGGTGTGCCGTGATCCACGAATCCGCCGGCGGTGATCGGCCGCTTCTGTGCGTCCAGCACGGGTGCGAAGGCTCCGCCGGTATTTACGCCGCTGCTCATGCCCTGCTGCGGCGCGCCCGCCGGCGCCTGCGCGAACAGACTGAGCGGCAATTGGCAAAGAAGAACGGCTAGCGCGCAGCAAAGG
>DASQRJ010000126.1:0-9210 GCA_035642955.1 Acidobacteriaceae bacterium | reverse complement strand
CCAACGTTGTCATCTTCGATAGTGCCCTATTAAGATGCAGATTCGAAGAATAAAGTGCCGCGAAACCTCGATTACTCTGTACTTTAGGACCTCGGCACCCGATTGGGCAAGGAGCAGGATGGCTATCAAGAGCGATACGTGGATCAGGGAGCAGGCTCGGCAGCATGGGATGATCGCCCCCTTCAGTGAAAAACAGGTCCGGGAGGGTGTCATCTCCTATGGGCTTTCTTCCTATGGGTACGACCTGCGGGTCTCCGACGAATTCAAGATTTTTACCAATGTGAACAGCGCCATCATCGACCCCAAGAGGTTCGACGAGCGCTCCTTTGTGACGGTTCAGGCGGAGTCGGTGATCGTCCCCCCCAACTCCTTCGCGCTGGCCCGATCTGTCGAATACTTCAAGATTCCGCGGGATGTCCTGACCATCTGCGTGGGTAAATCCACCTACGCCCGCTGTGGGATCATCGTGAACGTCACCCCATTCGAGCCCGAATGGGAGGGATTTGTCACGCTCGAGATCTCGAATACCACTCCCCTCCCGGCCAAAATCTATGCCAATGAAGGGTTGTGCCAGATCCTGTTTTTCCAGTCCGACCAGGTATGCGAGATCAGCTACGCCGACCGGCGCGGCAAATACCAGAAGCAGCAGGGCATCGTCCTCCCCAAGCTCTGAATACCACTAAGGTAACCAAATGTCTCAGCCCGAAGTTTGACAAGGTGACTATGGATAGCTTCTGATGGTTACCAGAACAACGCAGATCTGGGGAACGGGTGCGAGGGAACGGCGTAAGCCGCCACATCGCACCCTAATTTTTGCCCGTATCGTCCCGCTCTGCAAATTTCTCCTCAGTGTCGTTACCCCTACAGGCTATGCTTTGCATCTCACCACATCGTAAGTGAGCGAAGTCCAGTGCTGACTACCGTTTGGAGTCACCGTGGGCGGCGTATATTTCCATTCTGTCAATGCGGACGATGTTCCGCGAATTTCTGGGGAGAAATCTGAATATGAGAAAGTTCCTTGCTGGTCTTGTCGTTGTGGGCCTGGGCTTTGCCGGTACAACCTTCACCGCTGCTGCGGCCTCTAGCAAAACTGACCTGGACGCGCGGCTGGATGCAGCGACGCGTGTGGTCAACGAAGTGATGGCCACTCCGGATAAGTCCATCCCCGACGTGATCACAAAGCAGGCAACCTGCATCGCGGTCGTACCCAGCCTGAAGAAGGGCGCGTTTGTCATCGGCGGCCAGTATGGTCAGGGGGTGGCGACCTGCCGCACTCCCCACGGATGGAGCGCTCCGGTGTTTTTCCGCATCGCAGGCGGAAGCTTCGGCTTTCAGATCGGCGGTCAGGCGACGGACCTGATACTGGTTGCCGTGAACGAGAAAGGCTTCCAGGATCTGCTGAAGAACAAAATCAAGCTGGGCGGCGACGCGGCTGCCTCCGCCGGTCCGGTGGGCCGCAACGCGCAGGCCGGCACGGACTGGAAGCTGAACGCCGAGCTGCTGACCTATTCGCGTTCCAAGGGTCTGTTCGCGGGCATCGATCTGACGGGCGATGACGTCTCGCAGAATCTTGACGACACCACCACCTTCTACGAAGGCGCCAACAACTCCTTCGAATCGATTCTGAAGGGCAGCGTCGCTGTGCCGCCTTCGGCAAAGCCGTTTGTCCGCACCGTAGCCAAGTACTTCCACTCCTCTCAGGATCAATAAGTATTGCCGGACAAATAGCGTTTTACGACTTTCCGCAGTCTTGGAGGCCCGCCCCGCGCGGGCCTTCGCTTTTCCCGGCGACTCATGCCAAGCGCGAAATCCGGATATAGTTCTCGACAGCGCAGCTTTACCATCGGTGCGCTTCAGAGGGACAGGACGCACCCCACGATTGCGCATGAAAATCGCTTTTGAGGATAAGCAGATAGGCAGAGAAGGATAAAGTCCGGTCTAAGGATGCGTCAGAGGCTCGAGTTCATTCTCGTCTTTGTGCTGGTCCGCGGTCTGGGCATTCTGCCGCGACGCTGGGCGCGCGCTGCCGGGGCCGGCCTTGGCGCACTTGCCTTCATGGTCACCGGCAGGCTGCGGCGTACCGGGGAGCGCAACCTGCAACTCGCCTATCCAGCCGGTGACCACGCATGGCGCAAGCGCATTCTGCGGCAGCTCTATCGCAATCTCGGGTTGCACCTGGCCGAGTTCTGCGTGATGTCCCGCTACACGCCGGAGAGCACACGCAGCCTGGTGCGTTACGCCGGCCTGGAGCATTACCTGGCCGCACGCGAGCGAGGGCAGGGCGTGTTGGTCATCACCGGACATCTTGGCCTGTGGGAGCTCTCCAGTTTCTATCACTCGCTCATGGGCTATCCGATGAGCATGGTGATCCGGCGGCTGGACAATCCGCTGGTCGATCGCCTGGTGAACGGCATCCGCTGCCTGCACGGCAACACGGTGCTGCATAAAGATGACTTCGCACGCGGGCTGCTGGGCGCCATGCGCCGCGGCGAGACGGTCGGCATCCTGATGGACACCAACATGACGCCCCCGCAGGGAGTCTTCGTCGATTTCTTCGGGGTCCCGGCCTGCACCGCCTCCGGTCTGGCCCGCGTGGCCATGCGGACGGAAGCCGCCGTGCTCCCCGGCTTTCTTACCTGGCGTGAAGAAGAGAAGAAGTACGTGCTCGAGTTCGGGGAACGTCTCGAACTTGTCCGCACCGGCAACGATGAGCTGGACATCGTCACCAACACGCAAATCTGCACCACCGCCATCGAGATCTGGGTGCGTCGCTTCCCGGAGCAATGGCTGTGGGTGCATCGCCGCTGGAAGACACGCCCCCCGGGCGAGCCCTCGCTCTATAGTTGACGACATGCGACTCCCTGAACTCGCAGCGCAACTCGGTGCAGAACTTGTCCTGCCCGCAGGCTCCGGCGACGCACCTTTGGTCGAGATCTCTGGCGTTGGCGCGCCTTCTGGCGCCATCGAGTGCCAGCTCGTCTTTGCGGAGAGCGAAGCTGCACTCGCGGATGCACAAGCCAGTCGTGCCGGAGCCATCGTCACCTCCCGCACACTCGCCGCCGAAGGCGGTGGAAAGCCGATGCTGCTGGCCGGCAATCCCAAGCTCACCTTTGCGCGAGCCGCCGAGCTGTTGCGGCCGATGCATCCACAGCAGGGAATTCACCCCTCGGCACACGTCGACGCCAGCACGTCATTTGGCGACGGTGTCTTTGTCGGACCGAACGCGGTGATCCAGCACGGTGTACGTATCGGTGCACATTCACGGATCGATGCCGGGGTCGTCCTCGGCGCGGGCGTGCGCATCGGCAGAGATTGCCGCCTCTATCCACGCGTGGTGCTCTATCCCGGCGCCGAACTCGGCGACCGCGTCATTGTCCACGCCGGCGCCGTGCTTGGTTCGGATGGATTCGGCTACGTGCGCGACAACGCCAGCGGCGAGTACACGAAGTTTCCGCAACAGGGCCATCTCGTGATCGAAGACGACGTCGAAATTGGCGCGAACACGACGATCGACCGTGGCGCGCTGGAAGAGACACGCATCGGTCACGGCACCAAGCTCGATAACCTTGTCCACGTGGGCCACAACGTCTTCATTGGCCGCAATGTCGTCATCGCTGCACAAACCGGTGTCTCGGGCAGCAGCACCATCGGAGACGGCGCCATCGTGGGCGGCCAGGTGGGCATCGGCGAACACGTCGAGATCGGTCCCGGTACCATCTTCGGCGGGCAGGCCGGCATCCTGCCTGGCAAGCGCGTCCATGGGCCGGGCATCGTCTTCTGGGGCACGCCGGCACGCCCGATCAGGAACTATCTCAAGGAATTGGCGACGCTGGCCCGGCTCACGCGGCGTCCAAAGTAGCTTCGTTGCGTCTATAGGTATGTATGGCAATCGTTGTGGTGGGCGGACACTCGCGAAGCGTCGGGAAGACATCGGTGGCCGCGGCCATCATTGCGCGTCTGCCGCAGATGCACTGGACCGCCTTCAAGATCACGCAGTTCGGCCACGGCTTCTGCACCGCCAACGGCGAGCCCTGCGACTGCCAGACGGACGAGCATACGGTCGCCGTGAGCGAGGAGCGCTTGCCCGCCACTGGCACCGACTCCGCGCGCTATCTCGCCGCGGGCGCGGTGCGATCCTTCTGGGTGCGCACGCGCGTCGGCAATCTGGCGGCGGCCATGCCCAGGTTGCGCAAGGAACTCGCTACCGCGGAAAACGCCATTGTGGAGTCGAACAGCATCATGGGCTTCCTGCGGCCGGATCTTTACCTCAGCGTGCTCGACCATGCGACAGCCGACTTCAAGGACTCCGCCCGCTTATTCCTCAACCGTGCCGACGCGCTGCTGGTGCATGCCGGCGCCGAAGATCTGACGCCGCACTGGCGTGGTGTTTCGCCCCGGCTCACCCAGGGCATTCCACGTTTCCCCATCGTCCCGCCGGGATACATGAGCGATGGAGTGATCGCGTTCATTCAGGATCGTTTGCATCAGGATCGTTTGCATCCGGATCGCCGGCTTCACGGCCGCCTCGCGGTTTCGTGACGCTGACGCGACTGCGGAGCCGCGCATCCGTACGACCTTAAAACGATTTGTCGATACAGATGCGTCTGTACACCGTCCCATCACTATTGCTTCACCAACTGCCAGTGATCTCCAGTTAGCGTCAGCGATGCGTTGTCGGCCTGTGGGCCGGAGAGTACGGTCGCAAGGTCGGGGAATGCCGTTTTCATCTCTGGCGTGTTGGCCCAGGCAGCGGCATCGCCGATTTTGTAGTGATAGCTCACCTGCGCCGTCTTATTTCCTGAACTATCTGCGCCGTTCGTGACGTTGTCGATCGAGGTGACATCGCGATGGCCGTAACAGAAATTTCCATAGCCGGGCTGTGTAGCGTCGGCCGTCCATGCGCTGCGCCCCTTTTCTGAGACGTCGTAGTTGTTCACCTGTTTGGACGCAACGATCAGAACCTTCTTTTCCCCCGTCGTGCGCGTCAGTAGACCGGCATCGGTCAGCGCGTCGTAGCCCTGCGTCTTCGCATCGTCAGAGGTTGCGGCTTGTACAGGAAGCTTCTTCGGTTGCGACCAGAGGCAGGCCGGATGCGCCTGGTAATAATCGTTAATGGCGGCTTTGTAATTCATGGTGTTGTCTGCTGTCTTATTGCAGCCGCCGGCGAACAACAGAAGAGCACCCAGCAGGGAAGAGGTAAGTGCGGTAGATAGCTTCATCGGAGAAAAGAATTCCTTTCACCAGTTAAGATGCATATCTCCGTGCGCAAAAGATTGGCCTGTCTCGAAAGACAGGCCACGTTGGATTTATACGGGAGGCAACCTTGTGAGGAGGAAGCTGGACAGCAGTGAATCCCACGGACAATATGAAGAAGGGGAGTCTTAGATTCCCCTCCTTCCATGCAAGCCACCTAGAAGCTGACGCGAGCCTGAAAGTCAATGATGCGAGATCCCAACGCACCCGTAGCCTGGCCGAGGTTAGCGTTGCCAATGTTGTTGGAGACCTTTGTGGGGTCGATATTCAAGAGGTTGAAGAGATTGAGGACGTTCGCCTTGATTTCGATCTTGGCGTCTTCTCCTATAACTCGCATCTTGGGTAAGCCGAATGCCTTGGCGAGGTTAAGGTCGACGTCACGATATTTGGGGCCAGGGAATGAATTACGGTCTAATCCGGGAGCAGGGATGAAACCGGATGCAGTCTGGCCCGCATTGTCCGCAATCGCATTCGCGTAGTTTGGAACCGTAAAGTAATTATTGCTGAATTGATCCTGATTTGTGCCCGTGTCGGCAGTTCCTGGGTTCAGGAAATTGCTTCCGGTCTTGAAGGCATCGTTGCTGGTGCTGCGCCCGCCGCCGCCGCGATAAATCGGCCGGAGGTTCTGAAAGCCGTAATTGCAGGTGTTGCAATAAATCTGGTGCGGCGCCGTATATATCGGAGTCCACCCATAGCCGGTGTGGAAGGTCGCAATTCCGGCAAGCGTCCATCCGCCGGCGACCTTTTCTGCCCAGCTGTGGCTGCCGCTAAAGATAACCGGTTGCCAGACACCGAAGATCTTGATGCCCTGGTTGATGTCGAAGTCGGAGCGCCCGTAGGAATACCTGGTGTTAAACAGGTATGGGTCCCTGAAATATGGGCCGGAGTTAGTGTCCATACTGTGGCCCCAGCTGTACTGTGCTTCCAACGAGAAGGTATGTGAGAACTGGTGCTTGAGCCCGGCCAGCAGCATATTGTTGTTCGATTTACCCTGGCTGCCCGCGGTGTTTATGCTGTTCACCAGAGGGTTCAGCGGCGCTCCCAGGATCTGCCCGAAAGCATTCCCATCGTAGTTGTATTGGGTGTGATGGGTGGAACTGCCTACATAACCCAAAGTCGCAACCCATGAATAGCCAATGTTCCACTGCGTGTCGAGCGAATAATGGTGCGTGTATTCGGTAGGCAGACTGCCCGGCAGGGCATTCAGGTTCGCCCCGCCTACCACCGGTAGACCTGCCGAGTTAAACTGCGTGATCACAGTTGGGTTGGGGGGAAATCCGAAGATATTGGTGGGGCTGCTGGAGGTGGAGTAGAGGATATTCGGGTTGATCTGCGTCGGACTCCTGCTGCTTCCAGGAACGGAGCTCGTTCCCGGCGGGTTGAAATCATTCGCGTTCGAATTGGCAATCTGTATCTGGTTGTAATTCAGCCCATAGCCGCCGCGGACGACGACGTTGCCCTTCGACGAAAGAGGACTCCAGTTGAAGCCGATCTGTGGTCCAAAGTTCAGCTTCTGCGCATTCCAGGCGCCAATTCCGCTGCGTAGACTAATTCCGGTCAAGAGGCTTGTCCCGCTGCCAAAGGAAAGCACGCTCATGTTGTTATTTTTATCTGTGAGCGGTCCGAAGTACGAGTAGCGGAGCCCGGCGCTTACAGTAAGGTTCGGCCGAAGCTTCCAGTCATCCTGGAAGAAGATACCGAACAGGTTCTGGCGGTTGTCGTTGCGAAAGCCCCCAGGAATGCCGGTCGTCGCCTGAAAGGGTCCACTTTCTGCCTCAGGGGCGTCGTTCAGGAAGTCCCAGATATTGTAGAAAGTATAGTTGTGTGCCCCTATCGGGTCGTTGAGATAGTAAAGGCGCGTGAAATCGAAGCCGAATTTCAGCGTTTGTGTATTCAGCACCTTGGTGGCTACGTCCTTGTAACCGTAGGTCCATTGATTCAAGTGCGCAGGCGCCGGCACGCCAACGGATCCTACGGAGATCGTTCCAATCTGGTCCGTACCGCTGGAGTCGAATAGTTGGTCCTGCGCCAGACCGAATGGGGCCTGTGGGTTGGTATCGAGTTCGTTGTAGCGAAAGCCCGCTGCATTGGCGCGAGCTTCATTCAGAAAGGTCGGCGAGAAGACGTGGTTCCAGATCACCGAGAAGGCATCGTTAATCTGCGAGTGATTGAAAAGCTGGTAGCCCAAGCCGCCGTTGTGTGTGGTCGTGGTCGCTGGAATCCAATAGATAGCGAAGGCCGCATGATCTTTGCTGGTTACATCTGCGTCCAGCCGCCCGTTGTACTGTTTGAAATCGTTGCTGGTCGGATTCTGCGTCGTGTAGAAGGCGATATCGGGAGTGTTGGAGAGGCCGTTGCCAACACCAGGAGTGCTGGCGCTCACATATGAGAGATCTTGCTTGCCGAGACCGCTTGTCAATGGCGAACCAATGTTCAGACCCTGGTTGGGAATCGTCCTGCAGTTGACGCCCTCGATGAGTCCGGCATTACTGCAGGTTGCGGAGCCAATCACGGTGCCGAGAACAGGGGCTCCTGGGAAGTTGAGATAGGTCGAGGAGATGCTGTTTGTGGGAGCCAATCCTGCAAAAGCTGAGGTGTAATACCATCCCGTACCCGTAGCCGGAACTGTCTGGCTCTGTCCCTCATAAGCAAAGAAGGCAAAGATCTTGTTCTTCCAGATGGGCCCGCCAATGCTGCCGCCAAGTTGGTTATACCGGTCCTCATCCCGCAGCAGGCCACGCTCTGCAGGTGTCTTCTTAGTTCCATCGTCGTTAAAGGCCTGGACTGAAGATGGCCCGTTCCAACGTTGATAGGCATTCAATCCCGGACGCGTGATCTGGATGAAAAAGCTGCCGTGCAGATCATTGGTTCCGGTCTTCGATGTGATTTCCGTGAGCGCGCCCGAAAAGCGGCCATTCTCTGCATCGTAGGCGTTGGTAACTATTTTGACGTTGCCCACCGAATCCTGACTCGGCGTCACTACGGTGGAACCGCCCCAGACCGCGCTGACGGTGCTGATGCCGTCTACGGAGTAACCATTGGTTTCAAATTGTCCGCCATTCGCATTCGCCGAAGCGCCATTTTCTGTGGCGAAGATACTGCTCGAATGTCCCAGGTTGCCGCCCCCGCCAGAGGACGCTCCCGTCTGCGTGCCGGGCGATTGGAATCCGCCCCCACCGCCCGATTTTGAGCCATCAGCCAGGACTCCGGGCGCCAGTTGGATGAGGCTGGTCACGTCGCGTTGGTAGAGCGGTATGTGCTGGATTTCACGCTCCGAAACGGACTGTCCAAGATTCGGGGTATCCGTATCGAGCACCGCCACGGTCGAGGCATTCACGGTCACGGTTTGTGCCTTGGTTCCGACCTCAAGCTGCACGTTGATTGAGTTTGCCTGCTCCGCATTCAGCTGGAGATTCACCAGCTGCCGGTCTTGGAATCCATCCCTTGTAACGTCCAGCGTGAACTTGTCTGGGGGCAATGCATTGAAACTGTAAAAGCCCTTGTCGTCGCTGGTGCGGACCTGCTTTTCGTTGGTTCCATTGTCGGTGAGGGTTAGAGTCGCGCCGGGGATGACAGCGCCGGATGTATCGGTGACTGTACCTGTGATCGAGGCCCGAAATTGTGCGTGGGCTGTGCTGGCAAGCATGGCCATGCCTGCCAGCACCAAGCCAATGCGGGTAGCACTGGCAACTACAAGCGCGATTTGCCGTCCCAGGCTGCTGGCCCGGCTCGAATGCTGCTTCATTATGCCTCCCAAGGAAACGCTTTCTGAGCTTATGTATCAACGTCTATTCCGTTTCTGATTCCCGGCGCTTCGCGCGGGGTGCCTCGCGGTAGATTTTCCAATACCGGAGGCTCCCTTTCTGGCGACTGTGCGCAAACGGTTACGCCAGCGCTGAAGAGATGTCACTTCGCCCTTCCGCACCGTCAAGGCGGCTGGAGGACTTTCCCTGTAGG